>NZ_JACOOD010000076.1:0-10067 GCF_014287405.1 Bacteroides sp. NSJ-48
ATAAGGGTATCATACCATTCGGAAAGTGTTTTATAATACCCGAAAGATTCCCCGTACTTGCGGTTCAGTTCCTCTACCTTCGCCTTTTCCTGTTCCTTGCTGCCGGTGAAGTTCTTTATTTCATCGATGACCGATTTCAGTTCGAAGCGGGTACGCACCATCTGGGCACGGCCGTCCTTCTCTATCTCGGTCATTTCCTTGACTGATACGTTGAATTCATCCACGCCTTTTTTGGCACTGAACAGGTTTTTCGTCCAATCCCAGATTTCATCACCGTACATTACCAGCAGCATGATGCCGGTGGTCATGGCCGTCTGCCAGGAAAAGAGCGAGGACAGGACCTGTTTCCATACCGGTGTGCCTTTCTTGCCTGACTTCTGCAGCTCATCATATTCCTTACGGGCACGGGCCAGTTCGTCCGTAAAAATCGGCAGGTTGTTGGATATGGCCAGAAAGAACATCTGCGGTCCCATGGCCAAAGAAGGCATTTCACGGGCCATCTGCTGGATGCTGTTGTGAAGCCCGTTGAACTGGCGCTGTGCATTGGGCATGTCTGCAGGGGTGACCTGCACGGATTCCGATTCCTCCTGCAGCAGTTTCAGTTTGCCGCGCAATTCCTCAAGCTGCTTCTCCAGTGCATGGATCTGCGCGATATTGGCACTCTGGTCCAGATTGGGGGCAGCCGTCTCCCCGGCAAGGCGCAGCCTTTCCAGTTCAGCCTCCAGCAGCCTGACGGTATTACGCAGTTCCAGCGCCTCACGTTCGGCCTTGTTCATGCCGGGCGTGAGTTTGTCCTTCATCAAAAATTCAACTTCTACAGGTTTGCTCATTCCAGTTTGCTTTGAAAAAATCCTACTATATCGTTCGCTTCATCCTCGGCGCTGTGTTCCGGTCTGGGAGCACCGTTTCCGCCGCCTTGCTTTTTCCGCACATACCGCGGCGCGTCGCTCAGCATCATGATCAGCGTCTGGTAATTCACCCCATCAAGGATGTAATCCACGCTCCAGCCGGTCGCCGATGCAATCTGCCACACGAAGCCGAAAGGGCTATGGGAACCTTCATACCGGGTTCTTAACTCCCCTTCCTTGCCTGGCTCAGTCTCGGAGTCATCGGGTTCGCCCGCGCTGTCGAGCTGATAATACGCATAAAATCCTTCGTGCCCATCAGACGCTCGAATGTTCGGAACATGGCCGTCAGATAACGCCACTCCACAAAGTTCCGCAGTACCCACGCTGTCACCCCGATGCCCACGTGCCGCGACACGTATCCCCGGCATACCGTATAGGCCAGCAGGCGGCTCACAGCCTTACCATGCTCCGCCACAAAGGCCAGTTCCTCGGTCTTGTCCTTCGGTTGCCAATCGGGTTTGACACCCGTCTTCAGGTATTCCCGCGCCAGCAGAATCTGACCCCGCAGCCTCGGACGCTTCATCGTCACACGCACCTCCACCGGGCGTTTCAGCCACGGAAGCTTCCACCTTTTAAGAGGTACGGACACGCCGCTGTCAAGCAGCGCGTCCGCACACTCCATCTCTATCAGTTGTTCCAAACGGTCAGCCATACGTTAGCCCTCCTCACTTTGGAGCGATGCTGCAGCCGCGGCTTCCGCCGGCGGCAGCTTGTACTGCCCCCACTCGTCCGGTATTGCTTCCGTATCGAACACGCCGTAAGGCTGCGAACCGTCCTCCGGCATCGCCACTTCGAGCGTAACCTCTATCTTGGAGGTTTCTGTAAGGGTCAGCTTGCCTGCAGGATTGGAAAGCAGCGTGGCGTTGGGAATCAGTACGCTCTGTCCGGACACGAGGGAGAGTTCCCATGGTCCCTGCATGACAAGCACCTCCGACGGGGCTGTCCAGCCGATCGGAGTTTTCTTTTCCGAGTCTTCTTTCTTATAATGCAGGCTGCCGCCAAGCAGTTTGTGCAGGTTCGAATAGTTCATCTGGATCACATTGAACGTCGGGGCGATGCCGCCGTTACTCTGTGGGATGACCAGCACCGGGGCACCCTGCACCTGTTCGGCCTCGATCTTCGCGGCCTCGGGTTTCTTGCCGCCCAGGTCAAACGAGTTCTTTTCAATATACCCGATTGTGAAATCCTTATACTTTACGGCTCCTATGCCGTACATGAAATTCTTGTTCATCGTTTATAAAGTTTGATGGTTAATAACACACCGGCCAATAAGCCGGCCAATACACCTGTGATAAACGTCCGCATCCGGTTCGGAGGGCGTTTTTCTACTGTTTGAACGTCATTTGAAATTTCGCTCTTGGTTTCGCTACGGATGCGCGCCAGCTCTTCTTCATACCATAGCACCAGCTGCTGCAGACTGTCACACGAGGCTTCGGCCACGATGTTCCCGCTGTCGTCGCTGCCTACGGTCAGATTCGCCTGTCCGCTCTTGCCACGGTACACGGCACCTTCAGGAAGTTTACGGAGGCTGTCCGCAGGTATAGACAGCTTCACCGAACTCGCCGGTATACCCGCCATCACCAGTCCCGCCCGTCGGCTTCCGCTCGCGCTGTCGGTGCTTGCCGATTCCGTCTGTATCTTCTCCACCGTCGTGCTCTTCCTGCTGCTTGCGCAGCCCGCCAAGCACAGGACAGTCATCATGATGGCGGCAACTGTTGGCAGTGTCAATGGCCTTGCGCAGTCGCGCCATTTCGCGCTTGTTGGCCTGCAGGTCTTTTCTTGTTGCATTCAGTTCTTCTTTTAAGGGTACCACAATATTGCTCACCAAAACGCGGGTGGCATGTTCTGCGTTATCCACACGCACACCCTCTGCGTCGGCTTCGGCTTTCATCGCTTCCGCTTTCGCTTTCCTCACCGTAGCACGCAGGGAACCGATGGCTGCTGCAGTGCCCACAAGGCCGCCGCTAAGAATAATGTTCATGATCTCGCTAAAGTCCATACCACCCGTTTTTTAGTCAGTCAACCTTTTATTCTGCTTCCTCGCGTTTCTTTCGGAATAGTCCGATAACCCATTGCACCAGTCCCGTGTCGGCTACCCCATTGGCTACAAGTGAGGCACCAAAACCATAGAGCAAGGCAATGTCCCAGCTCACATCACTCACAAATCCGGCATCAAGCCACCACAGTAGCATCGCGCACACCAAGCCCACACACCAGCTCACCAGCTGCGTCACCCAGCCTTTCATGTTGGGGAACAAACCTTTCAACCCTTCAGTAAGCACCACCACACCGCCGACGAAACCGGCAAAGGTGCCAATCATTGCGTCATAGTCCGTTGCCGGAACATCGGCCCCTTGGGCCATCACAGCCGATACTGTTCCCAGCATCAGCATCATAAACAGCATAATTCGTTTCATTGATTGCTTCTTTTATTATTGGTTAATACCTATTTCTTTCAGCCATTTCTGTACATCGAAACTGGGGCAGGCTTTGGCCGCCAGCTCGTTGTGTCCCACAATGCGCACATCCGGGAATCTGCGATGGAAGTCCTTCACATACTTCTCCAGTGCCTTTTTCTGGCAGCCGGTGCGGGTGTCCTTCGGGGTCTTGCCGTCCTTGGCCACACCGCCGGCATACACAATGTGGCGGCTCACGCTGTTGTACCCCTTGGCTCCGTTGGTCACTTCCCAGGGATCCACCTGCGCATCCTCGTTGTTGTTCACCAAGCGTTCCACACCGCCCTGCAGGTGGAACAGGTCGGTGTAGCCCACCTGTTTCCAACCTCTGCCACCCTGGCTTACGGGCGAAGTGTGCCACTTCCGGATGTCCGCCGATGATACCTCACGCCCCTCCGGGGTTGCCGTACAGTGAATTACCAGATACTTCAATTTTGCCATACCATCTTATTCTTTCTGGTTTTGGGTAATGGTAATCTTGGCCGTCTTGCTGCGGTCGGCATTGAGCGTAAGGGTCAGTGTACCGGTTTTCTGACTGCCACTGTTTGCACCGGCCGAAATCTTCACGCCTTTATCCGTCGCTTCCACCTTGAAGCCGGCAGGGGCACTGCCTATCTCATATTCTCCGCTGGCGGTCACGGTCACTTCTTCACTGCCACCGGTTGCCTCAAGGGTCACACTGGCAGGGTCAACTGAAATCTTCTTCTCGCTCGCCTTGAACACGGGGTTGCTTCGCTTGTCCAGCACCACCACTTCTTCACCGAAGGCAATGTTCGTGTCAGCCTTCATCAGCATCTTGAAGAAGTACAGTTCGCTCGCGTTCGAGATCTTGTCAATCTGAATCACGTCTTCATCGTCCTGCAGGTTCACAGCCGCAAACAGGTTGCCGCCGGCATCGGGCGAACAGAGGGTGCACACAATCAGATCATCGGGCCAGGCCGCAAGCGTCTCAATGGTAATGCCCTTGTAGCGACGGGCATTCACATCGGTTTCGCTCGTGTTCTTGGACTCGCGCTGGGTCAGCTCGTCATCATACTTGTCAAAGTCGTTCACGCTCATCAGAATGCGGAGGTCCGGGTTGTTGCGGATGGCCACGGGAATCTTCGCACGCATGGCTTTCAGTCTGCCCAGCATGGTCGATTCTGCGCTGTCCACCACAATCACCTCAGTATCCTTGGCCATCTGGGTCAGGATGCCGTTAAACAAGTGGTCGTCATCATCCCCATATTCACCGTTCACATAGTGGTCACCCAGTTCAAACTGTACCCGCTTGGCCAACTCGGCAAGCAGGGCGTTCTGCGCTTCGGGCGGAAGTTCCGAGAATACCAGGTTGCCCTTCGGCTGCCATTTGCGCCAGATGTTCTCGAACGTGCGGGGGTTAAACACCGTAAAGGCCATGAAGTCCACCGGGTCAAGACTCTTTTCGTCGTAGTTGAAGTTGCCCTTCGAATCCTCCACGCCGGGGTTCTCCTTGCGCTTCTGGAGCATCTTGCCGGTCTTCAGGCGCGGCAGGCTGATTTTCTTCTCCACACCGGGAATCACCATGATCAGCCCCTTTTCCACAATCTCATTGCTCGTAGCGGCAAGCGTCAGCAACTGTTCCAGTACCTCGCCGCTGTAATTCGTGTTTCTTACAATTATTGCCATAGTTCAATCACTTTTTACGTTTGTCCTTAATTTCTCGCATACGCCTGTTCCAGGGGCTTTCTTCACCATTCGGTTCCAGATGCAGGTCTTCCATCACACGGCGCTTTACCGGCAGTTGGGCCAGGGCCTTTTCGCCGTTCTCGCGGTCATTGGCCAAAAGGTTTTCGTAGATGGGGCGGGTAGTCGCATCAATGCGACCGTCCTGCTCGGCTGCGTCAAGCAGCTGCTTGCGGGCGGCAAGGTCTTCGGCTTCAGCCTTGTCTTCGTAGGTCTTCACCTTGGCCTTCAGGTCGGTGTTCTCTTTCGTAAGGATAGGTACCTTGCCTGCCTCTTCCTCCAGTTGGTCCATCAGGCGGAACACATCCGCATCACTCGCGCAGTCCTTGAAGCGCGGGCGTTTCTTTACGTCTTCCAGATTCATGTCTTCTCTGTTTTTTTGTGGCTCAACGAGCCGGTTATTGAATAAAGTATATATCTGCGCCGGTGTACTGTCTGCCGGCACGGGGTCTGCATCATAGATGTCGTCTATGAAACCAAGGTCCAGGGCTTCCTTGGCGGTCAGCCAATGGTCCTCGCCGTCAAAATAGGTCTGTTTCACTTCTTCCTTGCTCATGCCCAGCCGCTCGGCATAGATTTCACTCAAGCTGCCTTCCAGGCTTTCTATCTCTTCCATGCAACGCTGCAGGTCCTGCTTGTTGCCGTAACACCCGCCGCTCACACTGTGCAGCATCAGACGGGCATATTTGCTCATTTCTACGGGCTTGCCGCAAAGGGCTATCACACTGGCCATGCTGGCGGCTATGCCATCCACATAAATGCGGATGTCGGCCTGGCTATGGCGCAGGGCGTTGAATATCGCAATGCCGCTGTACACTTCCCCGCCGTTGCTGTTGATACGCACATGGATGCGTCGGCTCACGCGTTCGGCTTCCATCAGTTCCTGGGCTATGCGCCCGCTTTGCACCTCCGTATAGTCTCCGATGTCCCCGTACAGGAATATCGTACTGGTGCCGTCGTCACTCGTTGTAATATTGAAAAATCTGCTCATCGTCATGTCTTTACCAGCGGTTTCCCCGCCTTTCGATGGTGCGAAAATAGAACATTCCCATGGCACCAAGAAACCGCGTCCGCATCATAACGTTTTCTGGCGTTATCATAACGCTGTAACCCGTCATCATGCGTACGCGCTTTTACAAACCCCGCTTTTTCATGCAATTTTGTAACGTGATTTACAACTAAAAAGGACGATTTATGGCAGATTTGACGAATGCCCAGAAAAAGGAATGGGCAAAAACTTTGTACCTCAAGGAAAACCTCACACAGCAGGAAATCGCCGACCGGGTGGGCGTGTCACGGGTGTCCGTGTCCAACTGGGTACGGGCCGGGAAGTGGGAGGAACAGAAGGTGGGGCTTACGCTCACAAGGCAGGAACAGGTGGCTAACCTCTACCGGCAGGTGGCCGAAATAAACAAGGCCATCGCCGAACGGCCCGAAGGGGAACGGTTCCCCTCATCCAAGGAGGCTGACATCCTCGGGAAACTGTCGGCGGCCATACGCAACATGGAGCAGGAAGTGGGCATTGCCGACATCATCAGTGTCCTCACCGGGCTCATCGACTGGGTACGGGCGGCCGACCTCGAAAAGGCAAAGGAAATTACACGCCTGGCCGATGCGTACATTAAAGACAAATTATAAAGGGATAGACAATGAAACAGACTGACAGACTCGCTCTCCTCGATTGGGAGAAGTACAAAGAAGACATCGCAAGGGCTACACCGGTCGATAGGAACATGACGGCAGCCGAACGGGAAAAACACCGGGAATATCTTGAGAAACATCCCATAGAATGGATCAAGTTCTTTTTTCCGAATTATGTCAAATATGAATTTGCCGACTTCCAGAAAAAGGCTATCCGGCGGATCATTGCACACGATGAATGGTTTGAGGTGCTTTCTTGGAGCCGTGAGCTGGCCAAATCCACCGTCACCATGTTCATCGTCATGAATCTCACGCTTACCGGACGCAAAAAGAATGTGATTCTGACCTCCAACAGCAAGGACAATGCGGTGCGCCTGCTCGATCCCTACCGGGCCAATCTCGAAGCCAACGGACGCATCATGGCATACTACGGCAAACAGGAACTGCCGGGCTCATGGACCGAGGATGAATTCACCACCAAAGGGAAGGTCTCTTTCCGCGCACTGGGTGCCGGACAATCTCCGCGTGGTTCGCGAAACGAGGCCATACGTCCCGACGTACTGCTGGTCGATGACTTTGATACGGACGAGGATACCAAGAACCCGGACATCATCCAGAAGCGCTGGGACTGGTGGGAAAATGCGCTGTATCCCACAAGGTCCATTTCCGAACCTACACTGGTCATCTTCTGCGGAAACATCATCGCCAAGGACTGCTGCGTGGTGAGGGCGGGCGAAATGGCCGACTCCTGGGACATCGTGAACATCCGCGACAAAAACGGTTTTTCCACATGGCCGGAAAAGAACTCGGAAGAGGACATCGACCGCACACTGTCCAAAATATCCAAAAAGGCGGCACAGGGAGAATATTTCAACAACCCGATTTCCGTGGGAGAGGTATTCGAAAACATTGCATACGGCAAGGTTCCGGCACTCTCCAAATTCAAGTTCCTCGTGGTGTATGGCGACCCGGCACCGGGCGAAAGCAAGGGTAAGAAAGGCAAATCCTTCAAGACGGTTTCGCTCTGTGGCAAATTGGGTGGCAGGCTTTACGTCATCAAGACTTTCCTGGCACAGGCGCTCAATGCGGAGTTCATTGACTGGTATGTCCGGATGCTTGAATTTGTCGGGGGCAAGACCAATGTCTATTGCTACATGGAGAACAACAAGCTGCAGGACCCTTTCTTCCAACAGGTGTTCAAACCGCTGGTGGCAAAAGTACGCCGCGAACAGAAGATTGCGCTGTTCATCCGGGGCGACGAGGAGAAGAAGACGGACAAGGCTACGCGCATCGAGGCCAACCTTGAACCGCTCAACCGCGAGGGGAACCTCATCCTCAACGAGGCTGAACGGGACAATCCGCACATGAAGGAACTGGAGGATCAATTCAAGTTGTTCACCCTGACCATGCGCTATCCGGCCGACGGACCGGATGCGGTCGAAGGGGCGAACCGTATCATTGACGAACTGATCAGGCGCATTGAACCGCCCGTATTCCGATCACGGAAGGATGTAAGAAAACGGAATAAGAAAAGATTATGACAACTCTAAAACAATAGGACTATGAGCAAATTTGTTGAACTTACCGATTACGATGCGAGCATCCACCGAGACATCCTCGACGCACTGGTTCGCGAAGACGAAACGGTCATTGAGGTTTGCGAGGACAGGGCCATTGCCGAAATGCGGTGTTATCTGGGCAAACGCTACGACTGCAACAAGATTTTTGCAGCCACCGGCGAGAACCGTAACCAGCTCGTGCTGATGATGGTCATCGACATGGCGGTCTATCACATCTTCTGCATCCACAACCCGCAGAAACTTTCCCAGGTACGCAAGGATCGTTACGAACGGGCGGTGGAATGGATGAAGGCGGTGGCCGACGAGGACATTTCAATCGAAGGGGCTCCGCTGCTGCCCGAGGAACAAAGGGCGGGCAGGTCGGATTTCCGCATTCAAAGCAACCGCAAACGAACGAACCACTGGTAAAAAGCAAGCATCATGAAAAAGAAAAACAGAAAAAACAACAAAGCCGGCATCATCACCGTAGGGGGAAACTTCACGTTGCCGGGACAAAAGAGACCGAATGTGATTGTGCTCACACAGCCCAAACGCTTCGGGCTGGACATTTCCGACTACATGGCAGCCGTAAGGGTGGCCGAGAATGTCGATTTCTCGCGACGTTACAAACTTTATGACCTCTACGAGGACATTCTGATGGATACCCACCTTTCCTGTGTGCTCGAAAAGCGAAAGAATGCCGTGCTGTGCTCCAACATGGAATTCCGGGTGGACGGGAAGCCCGACGATAAAATCAACGAACAGATACAGTCGCCCTGGTTCAACCGGCTGGTGGGTGACATCCTTGATGCGAAATTCTGGGGCTTCTCGCTCTGCCAGTTCTACAAGCTGCAGGAGTGGGTGGATTATGACCTGGTACCACGCAAGCATGTGGATCCGGTCAGGGAACTCATCCTGCGCCACCAGACGGACATTACCGGCCATTCCTGGAATGAATATACCGACCTGCTGTTTGTGGGTTCACCGTCCGATTTGGGGCTGTTGGCCAAGGCTGCACCTTGGGTCATCTACAAACGTAACACTACGGGCGACTGGGCACAGTTCTCCGAGGTATTCGGCATGCCTATCCAGGAATATATCTATGATTCCGACGACGACGAGTCACGCCAGCGGGCCATGGAGGATGCGGCCAATGCCGGAAGTCTGGCGCAGTTCTTCCATGCCAAGGACACGGAACTCAAACTCACGGAAGCCGGAAACAAAACAGGGTCTGCCGATGTCTATGAACGCCTCTGCGAGCGGTGCAACAACGAAATTTCCAAACTGATACTGGGCAATACGCTGACCACCGAATCGTCCGAAAAAGGCACGCAGGCTTTGGGTACGGTTCATAAGAAAGTAGAGGACAAGGTACTGGAGGCCGACCGGAAGTACGTGCTCAACGTGCTGAATTACGACATGACGGACATTCTGCTGCGCATGGGCATCAACACCGAAGGGGGTACGTTCTGTTTCCCCGAACCGAAGGAAACGGATGCCGGTACCAAAATATCCATCCTCACGCAGCTGAAGAAGAACTTCAACATCCCCATCGACGACGACTATCTCTATGAGGAATTCGGTATCGACAAACCGGCCAATTACGAGCAGCTGAAGGCGGAACAAAAGACGGCTGAACAAGCCGACCAGATTCCAAGCCCGAAGAAGGAGCCGGAGCCAGCGAATAAGGGACGGGATGATGAACCGACACCGAAACAGAAAAGAAACTTCCGGAACTGGCTCAAAGGTTTTTTCGTGAAAGCCCCGGCAGACGGGGCAGCTTTAGACTGGTAGTCGAC
>NZ_JACOOD010000077.1:0-8128 GCF_014287405.1 Bacteroides sp. NSJ-48
TTGTGGAAAAAGAACGGTTTGGTTGGGAATGTAAGGACGAAAATGTAACTTTGCCATAACGAAAAACTTTATGCCTAAAGATACGAAAACTTTGGGTAATAACAAAGCCCGGGCTTGAGAAAGTCTGGGCTTTGCGCATAAAAAAAGGCTGTGTCAGCGTTTTGACACAACCTCTTTTTATTTCCAGAAGTGGTAGTTAAGTTACATTCAATAGTATCGCAATATAAAAACAGAATAAAGAATTATCTTACAACTATTTCATAAATACAAAATACACAGCCAATATCAAACATACGAATGCTGCAATATGATTCCAATGTAATGATTCTCCTTTAAATAGTACAGTAGTAAATACCGTAAAGATAATAAGGGTTATCACTTCTTGAATTATCTTTAACTGCATTAAAGAAAAAGGACCACCATTATCTATAAATCCAATACGATTAGCTGGAATTTGAAAAAGATATTCAAAAAAAGCAATTGACCAACTGAAAGTTACCACTCCTATTAAAGGTAAAGAAGCAAACCAAGAAGATTCTTGTTTCAACTTCAAATGACCGTACCATGCAAAGGTCATAAATATATTAGAAATAATTAACAATCCTATTGTATAAAATGATTTCATAAGCTATTTTATTTATTATCAATTATTTATAACTATTTAATAACAGGGGACTTTTTATTGCATTATTCTCCGCCAACGCTATCATCCATGAGAACAAAATAATGGCATAGAGAGGCCAGTTGGAGATAACTTTCATCTCCTGCAACTTCAAATGCCCGTACCAGGCAAACGTCATGAAGACATTGGATACAATCAAAAGTAAAATGGTGTAAAAAGCTTTCATATAATGATTAGTGATTAGAAATTGCTTGTCAGCGGCTTGTCCCGCCTTCATTCTTCCGTGGCAGCAACTCTTCCTGCACATTGCTCATGCTCCCCCACAAACTGTACCGGGCTTCGGGATTCATCTCTTCCAGACGATGCAGGATACCTTTCATCGCGTTCCGGCTCGACTGCGACTCGTAAGGACAATTCTTCACCTGCTTCCGATAGTTCCTTATCGCCGCCAATTCCGCCAAATCGGATTCGTGCACAAGGCACATCGGGCGGATAATCGTCATGTCGAACTTCTTCATTACCAGCCGCGGCGGCATCGAACCGAACGCCCCCTGATACGTAATATTCATCAGCAACGTTTCCAGAATATCATCCATGTGATGCCCCAAGGCTATTTTGTTACACCCCTGTTCCTTTGCCACAGTGAACAAAGCCTTGCGCCGATTCCACGAACACAGGAAACAAGGAGACTTGCGGGTATCCGTACTCGCATCAAACTCCGTTTCGTACAGCACGAAAGGCACTCCCTGCAACTCCGCATAGCTTCTGAGGTAATCCGTATCGCTCTGATAAGAGATGTTTCTCATTACCACATGGGCAGCAACCACCGAAAACCGTGGCTTCAGAATCCGGGAACGACGCGCCAACAGTTCCACCAACGCCAAAGAGTCCTTGCCGCCGGAAAGCCCGATAAGGATTTTATCGCCCTCTTCTATCAGTCCGTACTCCACCACTCCTTTGGCAAAGCGTTTCTCTATACGCCGTAATGTCTTCTCTTCCTCTGTAAATAGTGCCATAATAATCAGTTGAAAATTGGCTGCAAAAGTAACTGAAAAGAATCATTTAAAGAAGAATTAACATAATAGAATTACGGAAAAGAGCTTTATTCCGGATTAATTCGTATTTTTGAACTCATTAAAAAAGATTTTTAGTATGAAGAATAAATATATACTGCTTTTCTTGTTTGGCTTCTTTGGAATACATGCTTCAGCACAAACCCTTGCCCAAGCAAAAATACTCTATGAAAAAGGACAATACGAACAGGCAAAGCCCGTTTTTAAGAAATTTGTAAAATCACAACCTAATAACGGGAATTATAATTTGTGGTATGGCGTATGTTGTCTGAATACGGGAGAAGCGGAAGAAGCTATAAAGTATCTGGAAACAGCCGTAAAACGCCGGGTCACCAGCGGACAACTCTATTTGGCACAGGCTTATAATGCCGTTTACCGATTTGAAGATGCCGTCGGCACTTACGAAGACTATATTGCAGAACTGACAAAAAGAAGACGTTCGACCGCTGAAGCCGAAAAACTTCTGGAAAAGAGCAAAGCCAACCTCCGTCTGCTGAAAGGCGTAGAAGAAGTGTGCTTCATTGACAGTTTTGTCGTAGACAAGAAAGATTTTCTCGAAGCGTACAAAATCAGTCCTGAATCTGGGAAATTGTTCATGTACGATACCTACTTTGAAAATTCCAATAGCAAAGGCGGCACTGTATATGAAACAGAGTTAGGGAATAAAATCTATTATAGCGAGTTACAGAAAGACAGTGCGCTCAACATCTTATCGCGCAATAAAATGATGAACGAATGGGGCAAAGGCAATATGCTCCCCGGCAGTATCAACGAGTCCATGAATGCCAGTTATCCATACGTATTGGCTGACGGCATCACTATCTATTATGCAGCAGATGGTCCTGCATCAATGGGTGGATACGATATTTTCGTAACACGCTACAATACAAATACAGACACTTATCTGACTCCGGAAAATGTAGGAATGCCTTTCAACTCGCCTTATAATGATTATATGTACGTTATAGACGAATTCAACAACCTCGGCTGGTTTGCATCAGATCGTTATCAGCCGGAAGGCAAAGTATGTGTATATGTATTCATTCCTGCCTCATCCAAACAAGTATACAACTATGAAAGCATGGATAAAAACAAACTGATAAAGCTTGCCCAACTCCATTCCATCAGAGATACCTGGACGAATGAAAGCCTGGTAGCCGATGCAAGGAAACGCCTGCAGGAAACGATGCAGGAAAAAATGAAAATAAAGAAGCGGCACGAATTTGAGTTTGTAATTGATGACAGGAATATCTATCATTATGCTGCCGATTTCCGCTCTCCGCAAGCAAAAGCGCAATTCAGGAACTATCTCCAACTGAAAGAAAGCTATAACCAGCAACAAAATAAACTGGAAAATATGCGCACCCAATATTCGCGTGCCAACCAGAACGAAAGAAGCAAAATGGCTCCAGCTATACTCGATTTGGAAAAACGAGTGCTACAGTTGGCTAACGAAGTAGACCGTACTGCTATCCAAGTGCGGAAATTAGAAAAGCAAACCATTAAATAGAACAGTTATGGACATATTCATCATCGCAATTTTAGTCGTTGCAGCAGTTATACTGTTCCTCGTAGAGCTATTCATCATACCAGGCATCAGCATTGCCGGATTTTTGGCAGGTGGTTGCATCATTTATGCCAACTACTACGCTTTTGCCAATTTAGGAGCAACAGCTGGGTTCATCACACTTACCATATCCGTCATAACCTGCGTTGGTTCATTAGTGTGGTTCATGCATTCCAAAACCCTGGATAAGATAGCTTTGAAGAAAAACATCACTTCAAAAGTAGACCGTAGTGCCGAAGAGAAAGTAAAAATTGGCGATACCGGCATTACCACTACCCGTCTTGCCCTTATTGGGTATGCCGAAATAAATGGTGATATCGTAGAAGTAAAATCCACAGACGGTTTTCTGAATGAGAAAACTCCCATTATAGTAAACCGCATTACAGACGGAGTGATACTTGTGGAGAAAAACAAACCGTAAATTGCAAATCATTAAATAAGTAATCATTAATAACTAAAATCATGGATCCAAGCACGATGTATCTCACTGCCTTCACTATCATAGGCGGTATCATTTTCCTGGTACTGTTTTTCCACTATGTACCGTTTTTCCTATGGCTGTCTGCCAAAGTTTCAGGAGTCAACATATCACTGGTTCAACTATTTCTGATGCGTATTCGTAACGTGCCGCCCTATATTATTGTGCCTGGCCTGATTGAAGCACATAAAGCCGGCTTGAGCAACATCACCCGCGATGAACTGGAGGCACACTATCTGGCGGGCGGACACGTTGAGAAAGTAGTGCATGCTTTGGTATCCGCTTCGAAAGCCAACATTGAATTGCCTTTTCAAATGGCCACCGCCATCGACCTTGCCGGACGTGATGTGTTTGAGGCAGTCCAAATGTCAGTAAACCCAAAGGTGATTGATACCCCGCCCGTCACAGCCGTGGCAAAAGACGGTATCCAGTTGATTGCCAAAGCCCGTGTAACCGTACGTGCCAATATCCGCCAGTTGGTAGGTGGCGCCGGAGAAGATACAATCCTTGCCCGTGTAGGCGAAGGTATCGTATCGTCTATCGGTTCTTCCGAAAACCATAAATCGGTTTTGGAAAATCCCGACTCCATTTCCAAATTAGTGCTTCGCAAAGGATTGGATGCCGGTACGGCTTTTGAGATCCTGTCTATTGATATTGCCGACATCGACATAGGCAAGAACATCGGTGCAGCTTTACAGATAGACCAAGCAAATGCGGACAAAAATATCGCTCAAGCAAAAGCCGAAGAGCGCCGTGCCATGGCCGTTGCCAGCGAGCAGGAAATGAAAGCCAAAGCACAGGAAGCACGCGCTAAAGTTATCGAAGCCGAAGCAGAAGTGCCTAAGGCTATGGCAGAAGCTTTCCGCAGCGGCAATCTGGGCATAATGGATTATTACCGGATGAAAAACATCGAGGCCGACACTTCGATGCGTGAGAACATTGCCAAACCGGTAACCAGTACATCTAACCAGCCATTGAGCAAATAAACCGGTAAAGTTACCTATATAAACGTCGGAACCGGTGAACAGAAACCAGTTGCCGACGTTATCTCTTTATAAACGAACTTATAATACCTCGTAACATGAAAAAGTGTTTTGCATCTTCCGAACTTATTATCAACGAAGACGGTTCCGTGTTCCATTTACACGTAAAGCCTGAATGGCTGGCAGATAAAGTAATCCTCGTAGGTGACCCCGGCCGGGTAGCATTGGTTGCTTCACATTTCGAGAATAAAGAATGTGAAGTGGAGAGCCGCGAATTCAAGACAATTACAGGTACTTATAAAGGTAAGCGAATCACCGTTGTTTCCACTGGTATCGGTTGCGATAACATTGATATTGTTATGAACGAATTGGACGCACTCGCTAACATCGACTTCCAGACGAGAGAGGAAAAGCCCCAACTGCGTCAATTGGAACTGGTCCGTATCGGTACGTGTGGCGGTTTGCAACCTTACACGCCCGTAGGAACTTTTATATGTTCTGCCAAATCCATTGGTTTCGACGGCCTGCTGAACTTCTATGCCGGACGTAATGCAGTTTGCGACCTGCCCTTTGAACGCGCTTTCCTCAACCACATGGGATGGTCGGGAAACATGTGTGCTCCCGCCCCTTACGTAATTGATGCCAATGCCGAATTGATAGACCGTATAGCGGGAGATGATATGGTACGAGGCGTCACCATCGCTGCCGGCGGTTTCTTCGGTCCGCAAGGACGTGAACTGCGTGTTCCCCTGGCAGACCCGCATCAGAACGAAAAAATCGAGCAATTCGAATACAACGGTTATAAGATTACCAATTTCGAAATGGAAAGTTCCGCACTGGCCGGCCTCAGTCGTTTGATGGGGCATAAAGCCATGACTGTCTGCATGGTAATTGCCAACCGATTAATTAAAGAAGCCAACACCGGATATAAAAATACAATTGACCATCTTATTCTTAAAGTACTCGAACGTATTTAAATATCTTATCGGATATAAAATCAGAAGAAAGCACTATCTTTGCGTCATAAAACAAGCTGTAAATAATGAACCAAGATACTATCTGTGCCATAGCTACCGCCCAGGGCGGGGCTATTGGATGTATTCGCGTTTCCGGACCGGAAGCTATCGAAATCACATCTTGTATTTTTACTCCTGCCGCTACTAATAGAGAGTTAGGGGACAGCAAGCCTTACACACTTACTTTTGGACGGATTTATGACGGCTCTGAAGTTATAGATGAAGTACTCGTTAGTCTGTTTCGTGCTCCTCACTCCTATACTGGTGAGAACAGTACGGAAATCACTTGCCACGGTTCTGCCTATATTCTTCAGAAAGTATTACAACTACTCATCAAGAATGGTTGTCGCATGGCTGCCCCGGGCGAATATACCCAGCGTGCATTTCTAAATGGGAAAATGGACCTGAGTCAAGCAGAAGCAGTTGCCGATCTGATTGCCTCATCGTCTGCAGCGACCCACCGTCTTGCCATGAGCCAAATGCGAGGCGGTTTCAGTAAGGAACTTGCTACCTTACGTGACCAATTACTCCATTTCACCTCACTCATCGAATTGGAATTGGATTTCAGCGATCACGAGGAACTGGAATTTGCCG
This sequence comes from Bacteroides sp. NSJ-48, assembly GCF_014287405.1. NCBI lineage: Bacteria > Pseudomonadati > Bacteroidota > Bacteroidia > Bacteroidales > Bacteroidaceae > Bacteroides > Bacteroides sp. NSJ-48. Next base: position 6,334 of record NZ_JACOOD010000077.1, read on the forward strand.
ACCGCTCCGAACTTTGCCAACTAGCGAACAACATAGAGAAAGTCATAGCTCGTTTGGTTAATTCATTCAACGTAGGTAACGCCATCAAAAACGGCGTTCCTGTAGCCATTATCGGTGAAACGAATGCAGGAAAGTCTACATTGCTCAATGTCTTACTTAATGAAGACAAAGCTATTGTTAGCGACATTCATGGCACTACACGGGATATAATAGAAGATACTGTCAATATAGGTGGCATTACTTTCAGATTCATCGACACAGCAGGTATTCGTGAAACTAGCGATACAATTGAAAGCCTCGGTATCGAACGCACTTTCCAAAAGTTGGATCAAGCAGAAATTGTCCTTTGGATGATTGATGCTACGAATGCCCAAGCTCAAATAACACAGTTGGCCGGTCAACTCCTTCCCCGTTGTGAAAGAAAGCAGCTTATCCTTGTTTATAACAAAGCCGATTTAGTGGATAATATACAGAATAGTATTCCTGACAATTTCCCTGATAATGTACAGTCAATCACCCTATCCGCAAAAAAAAGAGAACATATCGAAGAACTTCAACGAATGCTGATAACATCTGCCCATCTTCCTACAGTTACGCAAAATGATGTTATAGTTACTAATGTACGCCATTATGAAGCATTAAACAATGCATTAGAAGCTATCCATCGAGTGCAAGAGGGTCTGACTAATAATATTTCCGGTGATTTCATATCACAAGATATTCGGGAATGTATTTTCCACTTAAGCGATATTGCGGGAGAAGTGACAAATGATATGGTATTACAGAATATATTTCAGCACTTTTGCATCGGCAAGTAAATATCTGATTATAAAATATTAATTGATTACAATCAATTAATATGGCGCTCTTTACGGGCGCCTTTTTTGTTGCTCAAGTATCGTTGATAATCGTTGCTAAGCCTTTTTACGCCATTTTTTGTACCTCCTGTGTACCTCACCACGAAATCTGAGGATTTTCGTTGACAAGGTCGTGGAGAACTTTTACGCCATTTTACGGGATTTTACGGAGTTATACAAAAATATTGGAGAAATAAGGAGAAATAACATGAGTAGCAACATTGAAATCAGACGAACCTGTGCGTGGTGCAAGCAAGAATTCATTGCGCATAAAACAACTACAACCTGTTGTTCGCACAGATGTGCAAACCTTCTGTATAAACAGAAGAAACGTGAGGCTTCTATTAAGGCTAACAACCAAATTGTCGAAAAAGTCATCAAGGAGAGGCCGATTGCAAAAATCAGAGATAAGCCTATTCTTACGATCACAGAAGCTGCCACATACATTGGAGTAACCCGACCTACTCTTTACAGCTATCTGAAAAGAGGTGAACTAAAAGCCTCCCGACTTGGATATAAATTTCTATTAAAAAAGGAGGATATTGATAACTTATTTGCAAAGTAACTGAGGATTCCCTAACTGTACAATGTGTACTTTATCGGATACTTACATACAATTTGAACATATTGCAGTATTTTATTCCCAACCATATATTTTTTCCTGTGCAACATAAATTCCCTGCAAAATCATCCGTCATACAATAAATCTCTGTAACTTTAGCCGCTGATAACATAGCAGTAAACGTTTAAATATTACAATCCAGCACTATAAACTTAACATTTTATTGCTATCTTATTTATTCTCAATGAAAAGCTTATGAGGTTGTGTCAAAACGTTGGCACAACCTCATTTATATTTTAAGTTCTGCTATATTTTCTTTTGGCTATGCTGCTTTTTCCTCATGCATTTGGCAACAAGTTGCTATATTCCAATTATA
>NZ_JACOOD010000078.1:0-7666 GCF_014287405.1 Bacteroides sp. NSJ-48
TTTGGCCGTCAAACCTTGTTTTCGGGGGAATACCTAAAGATACAAAAAAGCCAACTAATTCGCAATAATTTGTGTATGAATTAGTTGGCTAATTTTGTAATATTTAATGAATGTCCCTAGGTTAGAGATACAGAACTTTAACCTAAAAACGGCTCTCTCCAGCCTAAAGACACCCATCTTCAGGCCGGAGATAAAGTTCTTCTCCTATATTTACCGGCTTCTTACCTGAAGAGAACATCTATCCTCTCCGACAAGAATCCTTCTCCTTAAGAGCCTGCTTAAATATTCTTCAGCATTCCTTGTTTGAAGATATTTTCTATTTTTATTCGTCACATACCCCGTTATGCTTTTTATAAAAACAAAAAACAGACCGGATAGAGCTTCAAAAGAAGCTGAAAATACTCTTTGAACTCAATTTATGCCTGAAGGCAGATATGTCAGAACCTACTTACAAGATAATTCTATTTTCCTTCTGCTTCTTAAAGCAATCGGCAAGCAAGGCGGCAAACGGCGTATCAAAAGTACGGGCCTTTTGCGGACACCCTTTTACACAAGCACAGCAGCGAATACACTTTTCCACATCGGTGCTACACTCATCGCCTTTCGCGATGGCGCCTGCCGGACAATGCTTCACGCAGTATCCGCAATGGTCGCAAAGTTCTGTGTCGACAGCTGGAATACGCGGCATAGGAACTCCACTTTTGCGCAGTTTCACCACCTTCCGCAAGAAACGGAATAACGGAAAAAATGCCTGACGGGGACGTTGAATACGGTTGACGTCAACGGCATAGAGCTTATCCATGTCGACTGCCGCTTCGATTTTAGTCCGTATCTTAGCGCCGAAAGTTTCTGCAAACTGCAAGTCATCTGCATCCGGCCGCCCTGCAGCTATGGGATTTTGCTGCGTATTGTACGAATGCTCGCCTACAAACGTAGCACCGGCAATCACTTTAAATCCTCTGTCCGATGCAAATGCGTCCAACTCCACCAATGCTTTTTCATAGGCACGGTTACCATACACAGCAACCAGCACCGCCGGAGCGCCGGAAGCATGAACGTCTTTCATCCGCTCCAATGCCGGGGGTGCCACCTTCCCGCCATAGACGGGGACGGTTATCACCGTCAAGGTGCTTTCAGGAATTTCCAATTTGCCGGCCGGGTGGAAAGTAAGGTCTGTCCGGGCAACATCGGAAATGCCCGTACCGCGAACAATCGCCTCGCCCACTTGTTTAGAGGTATGGGTAGGCGAAAAAGTAATCAAACGAACTGCATATATATTCATAAATCTGTTTCTTATATAATAATGAAACAAAGATAGACTTTTAAAATTAAAAAAAAGACGATTTATTTATGAAACCAAAAATTATTATTACCTTTGTGCCATTGAAACATTCTGCAACTCCTTGCTGAGGTGAGGATTGTTAGTCAGATTTCCGGTTCAATAACAAATATCCCTATTAAATCATAATTTACAAAAGGTAGACTTACCGATATAAGTAAAAACCATTCACACATATACTATATGTATAATATCATTCAATTAAACGACAAAAATTTGTCGGAACTGCAAGCTATTGCCCAAGAACTGGGTATCAAAAAAACAGACTCTCTCAAAAAAGAAGAACTCGTTTACAAGATACTTGACGAACAAGCCATTGCTGGAGCAACCAAGAAAGTAGCAGCCGACAAATTAAAAGAAGAACGTAAAGGGGACAAGCAAAAACGTTCTCGCGTAACGGTCAAGAAAGAAGCAGCGGACAAGGTATTCACAGCCAACAAGAACGGTGAACTCACAAAAGGGAAAACCGAAGAGGCACCTGCCGTACAAGCTTCCGTACAAGCAGCAGAGGCGGCTAAAGAATCGGCCGTAGCCGCAACTCCCGCAGCAGAGACTGAAGTTCCCAAACGCAAACCGGGACGTCCGCGCAAAGTAAAACAAGAAGCGGCTCCCGTAGCGGAAGCACCTAAAACCGTTCTGGCAGAAACTAAAGCAGAAACTACAGAGCCGAAAAAAGCAGAACCCAAGAAAATTGTTGCAGCCCCCCAGCCTACACCGGATGAAAGTCCTGTCTTGCCGGAAGCAGAAGATGACTTTATCCCCATCGAAGATTTGCCAACCGAAAAAATAGAACTGCCGTCAGAGCTCATCGGCAAATTCGAAGCTACCAAAGCAGAAACTCCCGTTCCTGCAACAGAGCAACCGCAACAACGCTCTCGTCTTCGCCTCCGCGATAACAATACGCCATACAACAATCGTAACAATAACAACCAGCGTCCTGCACAACAGCAGCAACGTCCTGCACGACAACAGAACAACAACGAGAATTATGTTGCTCCCGAACGCAAGCCGGCAATAGAACGTGAAAAGGCGTACGAATTCGATGATATACTCACAGGAACCGGCGTATTGGAAATCATGCAGGACGGTTATGGATTCCTGCGCTCATCCGATTATAACTACCTTTCTTCTCCCGATGATATCTACGTTTCACAATCACAAATCAAACTGTTCGGCCTGAAGACCGGTGATGTAGTGGAAGGTGTTATCCGTCCCCCCAAGGAAGGAGAGAAATATTTCCCACTGGTAAAAGTATCCAAGATTAACGGACGTGACCCGGCTTTTGTACGCGACCGTGTACCGTTCGAACATCTCACCCCGCTCTTCCCGGACGAGAAATTCAAACTTTGCAAAGGCGGATATTCCGACTCCCTGTCTGCCCGCGTAGTAGACCTCTTTGCGCCCATTGGTAAAGGCCAGCGTGCATTAATCGTAGCACAGCCCAAAACCGGTAAGACTATCCTGATGAAGGATATCGCCAACGCCATTGCAGCCAACCATCCGGAAGTGTACATGATTATGCTGTTGATTGATGAACGTCCGGAAGAAGTTACCGACATGGCCCGTACCGTAAATGCAGAGGTTATTGCCTCTACTTTCGACGAACCGGCAGAACGTCACGTGAAAATAGCAGGCATTGTGTTGGAGAAAGCCAAAAGAATGGTAGAATGCGGACATGACGTTGTTATCTTCCTTGACTCCATAACACGTTTGGCACGTGCCTACAACACTGTTTCCCCGGCTTCGGGTAAAGTATTGTCCGGAGGTGTGGACGCCAACGCACTGCACAAACCGAAACGTTTCTTCGGTGCTGCCCGCAACATCGAAGGCGGTGGTTCGCTCACCATCCTTGCTACGGCGCTTATAGATACCGGTTCCAAAATGGACGAAGTAATCTTTGAAGAGTTCAAAGGCACTGGTAATATGGAACTGCAACTCGACCGCAACCTGTCCAACAAGCGCATCTTCCCGGCTGTCAATATCGTTGCTTCCAGCACTCGTCGCGATGACTTGCTGCAAGACAAACAAACGCTGGATCGCATGTGGATTCTCCGCAAGTATCTTGCTGATATGAATCCGATAGAGGCAATGGACTTCGTAAAAGACCGTTTGGAAAAAACCAAAGACAACGATGAATTCCTGATGAGCATGAACGGTTAAATACCTACACGGAAAAGAACCAATAAGATATAAAAGCAAACATTTGAAAAAGAGCGGAATAACTTATGCTATTCCGCTCTTTTTCAATGTTATTATATAATAAAAAGCAAAAGCATGGAGAATAAGCATGATTTCAGTCTTCCCATCAGTTGGAACGGAATATTTTATGCTTCAAGGCAATCTGCCGCAAAGCCGTAATAATATTCTGTCCTTAAAAGAAGGCAGTTACAGGTATTTTTTGTACTTTTGCGCCTCAATAAGAGTAATTTGTAATTTAGTAATTGTAATTAGATACTATGTTCGATAATTTAAGCGAGAGACTTGAGAGGTCGTTTAAAATTTTGAAGGGTGAAGGTAAAATCACCGAAATTAATGTAGCAGAAACGCTGAAAGACGTGCGTAAAGCACTTTTAGATGCTGACGTAAACTATAAGGTTGCCAAGAGTTTTACCGATACCGTTAAGGAAAAAGCTTTAGGACAAAACGTGCTGACAGCTGTAAAACCCAGCCAGTTAATGGTAAAAATCGTACACGATGAGTTGACACAACTCATGGGTGGCGAAACTGCGGAAATCAATATTGATTCCAAACCGGCTGTTATTTTGATGTCCGGTCTGCAAGGTTCCGGTAAGACCACTTTCTCCGGAAAGTTGGCACGCATGCTGAAAACCAAAAAGAACCGGAAGCCCTTATTAGTGGCTTGCGACGTTTACCGCCCCGCCGCTATCGAACAGTTGCGCGTACTGGCAGAGCAGATCGAAGTGCCCATGTATTCCGAACCTGATAGCAAAGACCCGGTGAGCATAGCCCAAAACGCCATACAGGAAGCTAAAGCCAAAGGATATGACCTCGTAATCGTCGATACAGCTGGTCGTCTGGCCGTAGACGAAGAGATGATGAACGAAATCGCCGCCATCAAATCCGCCATCAATCCGAATGAAATCTTGTTCGTAGTGGATTCCATGACCGGACAGGATGCCGTAAACACAGCCAAAGAATTCAACGAACGTCTGGACTTCAATGGTGTGGTATTGACTAAGTTGGACGGTGACACTCGCGGTGGTGCCGCCCTTTCTATCCGTACTGTAGTAAACAAGCCTATCAAGTTTGTAGGAACCGGCGAAAAGCTGGACGCTATCGACCAATTCCACCCTGCCCGTATGGCAGACCGTATTCTGGGTATGGGCGACATCGTGTCATTGGTAGAGCGTGCACAAGAACAATATGATGAAGAAGAAGCCAAACGTCTGCAAAAGAAAATTGCGAAGAACCAGTTTGACTTCAACGACTTCCTGAGCCAGATTGCACAAATCAAGAAAATGGGTAACTTGAAAGAACTCGCTTCCATGATACCAGGGGTAGGCAAAGCTATCAAGGATATCGATATTGACGACAATGCTTTCAAAAGCATCGAAGCGATTATCTACTCCATGACTCCGGAAGAACGCAGCAACCCGGCCATCCTAAACGGCTCACGCCGCCAGCGTATCGCCAAAGGCAGCGGCACGAACATTCAGGAAGTAAACCGTTTGCTGAAACAGTTCGACCAGACCCGTAAAATGATGAAAATGGTGACCGGCAGCAAAATGGGCAAGATGATGCCGAAACTGAAACGATAAGAAAGAAAAATATCCTGCATATAAATCCCGCTAATTTCATAGTTCGAATGAAATCAGCGGGATTTTTGCTTTATTCGGTTATTTGCCCTATTTTTGCGAATAATGCCATGCAAATAATAACTAATACAATAATATTAAATATGACACTAATTGACGGAAAAGCAATTTCCGAACAGGTAAAACAGGAAATTGCAACAGAAGTAGCTGAGATAGTGGCACGCGGCGGAAAACGCCCGCATTTGGCAGCTATCCTTGTAGGACACGACGGTGGCAGCGAAACCTATGTAGCAGCCAAAGTAAAAGCTTGTGAAGTATGCGGATTCAAGTCCTCGCTCATTCGTTATGAGACAGATGTAACGGAAGAAGAGCTGCTGGTGAAAGTGCGCGAACTGAATGAGGATGCAGATGTAGACGGTTTTATCGTCCAGCTGCCTTTGCCAAAACATATATCGGAACAAAAAGTGATTGAAACAATCGACTACCGCAAAGATGTGGATGGCTTCCATCCTATCAATGTAGGACGTATGTCCATAGGATTGCCTTGTTACGTTTCCGCAACTCCTAACGGAATTCTCGAATTGCTGAAAAGATACAAAATAGAAACTTCCGGAAAGAAATGCGTTGTACTGGGGCGCAGCAATATCGTAGGCAAACCCATGGCTGCCCTAATGATGCAAAAGGCTTATCCCGGTGACGCCACAGTAACCGTTTGCCACAGCCGCAGTAAAGACCTGGTAAAAGAGTGCCAAGAAGCCGATATTATCATCGCAGCTATGGGACAACCTAACTTTGTAAAAGCGGAAATGGTGAAAGAAGGCGCAGTTGTCATTGACGTAGGTACTACCCGTGTACCGGACGCAACCAGAAAATCCGGTTTCAAGCTGACCGGTGATGTCAAGTTCGATGAAGTAGCTCCCAAATGTTCATTCATCACTCCCGTACCCGGTGGTGTAGGTCCCATGACCATTGTCTCTTTAATGAAGAATACATTGTTGGCAGGCAAGAAAGCTATTTATCAATAATAAGGATGATGAAAGCGCTCATCTCCCTTATCTTTCTACTATATAGCGCAACCCTTTCCTCACAGGAAAGGATTACGCTATTATTTGTAGGAGACTTAATGCAACACCGGGCGCAAATAGATGCCGCCCGCACTTCCAACGGGAAATATGATTATTCTCCTTGTTTCTCCCTTGTAAAGGAAGAAATCTCCCGTGCCGATATTGCAATAGGTAATCTTGAAGTGACTCTCGGTGGAAAACCTTATCAAGGCTATCCTACTTTCAGTGCACCCGACGAATATCTGCAAGCTATCAAAGATGTCGGATTCGACGTTCTTCTCACAGCAAACAATCATTGCCTGGATCGCGGCAAGGCTGGATTGGAACGAACTATCACACAAATCGAATCATTTTCCATACCCTATGCAGGTACTTACCGGAACGCTATAGAACGTAAACAACTCTATCCTCTCTTCATCCGGAAAAAAGGTTTCTGCATAGCCATACTCAACTACACTTACGGCACTAATGGAATCAAGGTATCTGCACCCAACATCGTCAATTACATTGACAAAAAAACAATTCTAAAAGACATACATAGCGCCCAAGCCGTACGTCCGGATGCTATTATAACCTGTATACATTGGGGAGAAGAATATCAATCACTCCCGAACCGTGAGCAATGCGAGCTTGCAGACTGGTTGCTGAAACAGGGGGTGACCCATATTATCGGTTCGCATCCGCACGTAATCCAGCCTATGGAATTACGCACGAACGGCAATCAACAGCATGCCATCGTCTATTCTTTAGGAAACTTCATCTCTAATATGAGCGCTGCAAATACAGACGGTGGACTCATCTTTACGCTGCAACTTGAAAAATATCCTCTCCCCAAGCCCATCCGTCCATTACCAAACCATTCAAGTCATTCACCGTCGCCCGAATCTTTTGCCTATTCTTTTCCATTCGCCCGTGTCGTTCGATGCGGATACACTTTAGTATGGACCGGCCGCCCTACTCTCACCGGAGAAAAAAATTACATTTTATATCCTTCTTACTCACCACACAGCCGTTTGCCGCAATCAGCCCGTAACCGTCTGAATATCTTCATTAAAAACACTCGAAAGTTCCTGGTACAGCATAATACGGAAATTTATGAAAATAATAAATAGCTATTTTTTTGCAAAAAAAACGCCAAAACATTTGTAATATCAAAGATTATCCATATCTTTGCACCGCATTTAAGAAATGCAACAACATGGTGACTGTAGTTCAGTTGGTTAGAGCGTCAGATTGTGGTTCTGAATGTCGAGGGTTCGAGTCCCTTCAGTCACCCAAGAAAAAGAGGAATTTCAGTGATGATTTTCCTCTTTTTTTTATTATAGGGACATTCATTAAATAGGGACATTCATTAAATATTACAAAATTAGGAGTCAGTAGCTTTTTAGTGGGGATACGCATATAGTTTAGCAATGCGGAAAAGGAAGAACCTCTTGTCAGCTACGCCTCTTAGGTTTGCTCTGAACAGTTTAATTTTAGCATTGAAA
>NZ_JACOOD010000079.1:0-7373 GCF_014287405.1 Bacteroides sp. NSJ-48
TTTTGGCCGTCAAACCTTATTTCCGGGGGAATACCTAAAGATACAAAAAAGCCAACTAATTCGCAATACTTTGTGTATGAATTAGTTGGCTGATTTTGTAATATTTAATGAATGTCCCTTTTTAGTACTGAAATAAAAAGGCCCGATTTCATTGAAACCGAGCCTTTTTTCTTTTTCTTAGGATTGTATTATTCTCCCGGATGAATTGCTTCAGAAGGGCAAACATCTGCACAAGTACCGCATTCAGTACAAGTTTCAGGATCGATAGAGTAGATATCGCCTTCAGAGATAGCGCCTACCGGACACTCGTCGATACAAGTTCCGCAAGCAATACAATCGTCACTAATTACGTAAGCCATTTTCTTTAATTTTTTAATTATTAGTACTAATTGATTTGGCAAAAATAGTTGTTTTCTTCAATACTTGCTATCAATCTTGATTAAAAACATTTAATTTGTATCTTATCTAAATAACAGCTGAGGTGAATGTGCATATAATCAGGTCATAAGCGTTGGATATGTGAAAAATATAATCGGATTATTTTCACAGTTCTCTACACGATAATTTCCGTTGAAATGTTCGAAAAACAATAGACTGATTCTTTGTAATATAGCTTCTTTTTGTGAGGCAAATGCCAAATCAACAAGTGGACTGTTGTCTATTCGGGAGTTTATTTCCTGTTTTTCCTGATTGTAAACCAGTTGCATACCTATTCTTCTTGGCTTTTTGCACTCAATAGGATAGAGCAACATGCTGGAAATTATTTGTGTGAAGCGGCTGACATCCGTGTGTATGATTGCATTGTCCACATTGGCTTGAAGCTCCAGATGTATATATCCTTCACTTCGCATCTGCACCAGATAGGGGAGTTCGTTGCACCACTCCTGTACGTTGCAGTTCTGTAGTTGGAACTTCATCATGTTGGCTTCCAGACGTGAAAGGTCTAATACGTTATTTACAAGTTGGATTAATTCAGCCGAGTTGCTTTGAATGATGTCGGAATATTCTCGTTTTTCCTTTTCGTTCAGGTTCCCGTCTTCGGTCATAAGCTGTGAGAACCCTACTACATTATTTAAGGGTATACGGATGTTGTAACTCATATTTGTCAGAAAGTGACTTTTTATTTCATTGGCTTCTTCGGCAATGGAGGTTAATCTTCTGATTTCTTTTTCATTTTTTTGCAGCCGTTTCCGGCTTCGGTATATATGGATATTGGTAAGTAATAGAGCTAAGATAATGATGACTGAGATGTATAAGCAGGCTTGATGAAACATACTGCGCCTTTGTTCTCTTTGCAGTATGAGCTTATCCATGTTGTAGAGTGAAAGAATTTCTTCCATCTGGGAGTTGGTAATGAGATTGTACAATGAGTCTTTTGACTTAAGGCTGCTCTTGTAATATGTAAGTGCTTCATCTGGTTTTCCTGCTTTTACCAAAGAATCGGCTTTTCGGATGTCGTTGTTTATGAGTCCCTCTATTTCAATGGAATGCTGGCGGAGTACGGAATTTTGGCTTTGTACATCGGCATTGATAATTTGTACGGGCAGGAGTAGGGTGAGTAAGGTTGGTATAATAAATGATCTTTTCATGCGTTATTCTCCTTTTGGGTTTTAGTGGACTGTGATTGTCGGATGGGGTGAGTGAAGAAGAAGCGTGAGCCGCCTGTATAGTCTGGGTCAATCCATATTTTTCCACCGATATGTTCAATGATCAGTTGACAGATGGAAAGTCCCAGCCCGCTTCCTTGTGCATTTTCATTTAGTTTCTCAAATCTTCGGAAGATTGCGGCTTGCTTCTCTTTAGGGATACCGCAGCCTGTATCTGTGACAGAAAAGAGCAGCTCTTGTTCCGATTGCTTCCTAAGCTCCAGGATAATACTACCCTGCGGTGTAAATTTGGTTGCATTAATCAGTAGGTTTATCAGCACTTGCTGCAGACGTGCATCGTCTGTCTCTATATCCATGCCCTTCAATTCGGTTATGAAGCATATGGCTGCCTGAGTCTGTTTTATTTTGCTGACAGTATCGATTACATTTTGGCAAATATTGACAACGTTATGTTTGTTGATGCAGAATTGTATTTTCCCGAATTCAAGGCTTGATAGGTCTATCACATCATTGATGAGTTTCAACAATAACTCGGAATTTTGCAGGATTACTTCATTGCACTGACGACGCGTCTCATTATCCAGGTTTTCTTCGGTCAGTAATGAGGAGAAGCCGGAGAGCGCGTTGAGCGGAGTACGTATTTCATGGCTCATGTTCGAGAGGAATATGCTTTTGGCGGATGTGGCATTTTCGGCATTGGTGCGCAGGTGTTCCAGCTTTTGTGTAGATAGGACGATTTCCTGTCGCTGTTTTCTAAGCATGATGGCTATAATAATAAATATGAAGACTAATAGGATACTCCCGGTCAATATGCCAGTGATGAATTTATTGTGCTCTTCTCTGCTGGCTATTTCCATTTGGTCTATCTGATACTTGGCTCGTAGAATATTGATTTGTCGGACATAACCTTCTGCAGTGAGTGTGTCAACTGTGGAATATAATTCTTGATACAATAGGCAGGCGGCCATTGATTTCCCTTGTATCTTATATAGATATATTGTTTCTTGCGTAATCCATCGGTAATAGGCAGACTGTTTGTTGACTGTGTATTCTTGTCGTAGTTCTTCATACAGTTGCAGGGCTTTGTTCCAATACATTCTGTTCCAGTTGCCCATTGCCCGATAGTAGGCGGCGGTAGTATATTTCAGGTGAAAACAGTAAAACTTTTCAGGATGTATCCGGTAGATGGAATCCATGTTGTGCAGATATGCTGCGGCTTCCTTGAGATAAGCCTTTGAAAGATGTCCGTGAGAGATTGCATAGTTGGCTTTTTCGATATTGGCAAAAAAACTGGTGGCATAGTCCGGTTGTTTCTGAAGAGTTTGTTCTATGTCATGCAATGTTTTTTGAGCCTTTTCCAGTTGTCCTTTACGTTGTAAAGCATTGGATATCTTTAATAAGAGTTGTATCCGGTAGGGATGTTGCAGCGAGAGATGGTTTAATTCCTTTAAAGCATCCTGGTACGAATCCAATGCTTTGTCGCATTGATTGGCTATGGTGTAAGCATCGCCGATGGCTTGGTTGGCAACTGCAATTCCGAACTCATATTCCGTTTCTTTGGCTTCTTCGTACATTAGTCGTGCCCGGTCTATGGCGAGGCTGATGTCGCCTCGTAATGTATAGGCATTGGCAAGTTGCAATTGCAGCAAAAAGTAATTTTCGTCATTCCGATTGTTTGTCTTGATAGTCGGCAGGATGTTTTCGCTCCAGCAGATGACGCTGTCTACCGGTACGTATTCATCGTAAAGTATTTTTTTTCGAAGAAAAGCTTTCAGCGTATCTAATTTGTTCGGAGTGGCTGAGGCACATATAAAGGTAGCGTATGGTATACACATCACCCACAGTACCATTAATACGGCAACGTCTTTTCTCATTGTTTGCTTTGTTTGTCTATTATTGGCAAAAATAAACATAAAAAGCGATATGCAAAATAAAATATAATGTTTTTATTTTCAATAAGTTGTGACGTATATGTGAATATTGAGCCTCTTTACTTGTAATGCTTAGTAAAGTTCCAATCCGAATTCGTCTTTCAATTGTAAAAGAGCATTGTTTTTCTGGACCATCATTTGGAATTTTTCAACACGTCCGTACGCGCGGACTTGCTCAGTGGGAGTACTGATACGTACACTCATGGTTACCTTGCGGTTTTTCAGGCGGGTACGTAGGTACTCTTGTAATTGGGGAGTCATCGAGATAAATTCTTTTGCCACAATTTCATTATCTACGACAGCTTCAAAAGTAGTAGCATTTAGCAGAGTGACGTGCATATTCTGCATGCGTTTGGCAATGGCTACTTGTTCTTTGGGCATACGTCCTGCATACTCTTGCCAATAGTAGTTTATGTCTCTTTCATTGAAGATGTAGTCCTCTTCCGGTTGTGCTGTTTGTGGTGTGATAGTGGCTGTAGCCGTATTTTTTACCTCTTCCTCGACTTTCGGCCGTTTAATGGATACGCCAAGTCCTGACATTTTTATAACCGGAATTTTCTTTTCTTCTTTGCCTTGTGCCAGCAAAATGGAGGTAGGGGTGGCGTGTGAAGCAGTATTTGCTGTTGTGGCGGTAGTGCCGGTGGAGGGGGCAACGGTAGGAACTGCTTGCGGTTTAGCTATGACGGGTGCTTGCGGCTGGGGCACAGCGGGAGTAGCCTGTGGCTGTTGGGTGGCTGCAGGCTGTGTAAATATAGGTTTTATGACTTGTTTAGGGCTGTGCCCATTGGCTATGTCGTCTCCTTCGGCGGTTATTTGTGCCACCTGTATTAAAGTGAGCTCTACCAGCAATCGCTTGTTTTTGCTGGCACGATAGTTTAAATCACAGTCGTTGCACAATTTCATGGCGCGGTAAAGGAAGGGTAACGGGCATTTTTGTGCCTGCGTTTGATAACGTTGCCGTATGCTTGCTCCCACTTCAAGCAGGGGAAGAGTGGCGGGATCTTTACTTACCAGCAAATCGCGGAAATGCGAGGATAGCCCGGTGATGAAATGGCTGCCGTCGAATCCTTTGCTCAATACATCATTCAGCAGTAATAGGGCATCGCCGACTTTGTTCTCAAGAAAATGGTCGGTCAGTTTAAAGTAGTACTCGTAATCCAGTACATTCAAATTTTCGATTACGCTTTGGTAGGTGATGTGTCCGCCGGTAAAACTCACTACCTGATCGAATATGGACAAAGCGTCGCGCATACCACCGTCAGCTTTCAGTGCGATGACGTTCAGTGCCTCCGGTTCGACGGTAATGCCTTCTTTGGAAGCTACATAGGCCAGATGTGCTACGGTATCTTCCACACTGATGCGGTTGAAGTCGTATATCTGGCAACGCGACAAGATGGTTGGCAATATCTTATGCTTTTCAGTAGTGGCAAGGATAAATATGGCATGGCGGGGAGGTTCTTCCAATGTTTTCAGAAAAGCGTTGAAAGCGGAAGCCGACAACATGTGCACCTCGTCAATGATGTATACCTTGTATTTGCCTATCTGGGGCGGGATACGTACCTGTTCTACCAATTGCCGGATATCGTCTACGGAATTATTGGATGCAGCATCCAACTCGTGAATATTGTATGAGCGCTGTTCGTTGAATGCTGTACACGATTCGCATTGGTTACAAGCCTCTCCCTCTGCAGTGGGACTCATGCAGTTGATGGTTTTGGCAAAAATACGTGCACAAGTCGTCTTTCCAACGCCACGCGGACCGCAGAACAGATAAGCGTGTGCCAGTTTGCCTGTGGCGATAGCATTCTTTAAGGTAGTAGTCAAAGCGCGTTGTCCTACTACCGACTCGAAGGTTGAAGGGCGGTATTTTCGTGCCGAAACGATATAATTTTCCATATTCAGGGTATTCTTGTCACTTATATAGCGTGCAAAGGTTGTATGGTTTATCTTTGCTTTTGTGCAAATGTACGCAAAAAAAAGAAAATTCTCAGTTATTCGTCTTATCTTTGTGCTCAAAGAAACAATAACTGGATTACATGGATAAACTTGCTTCTCTTTGGTTGTTTGTCCGCAGACGTAAATATCTGATAACGTTTGTGCTGTTTGTCGTACTTGTCGGATTTTTGGATGAAAACAGCATTGTGCGTCGTTTGGGGTATTATCGTGAGGAAACGCGTTTGCGCGGGGAGATAGATAGATATCGTGCGGAATATGAGGAAAATACCCGTCGTCTGAATGAACTTGCGGTCGATTCAGGAGCTATTGAGAAGATAGCCCGTGAGAAGTATCTGATGAAGAAACCCAATGAAGATATTTATGTGTTCCAAGAAGATATAGAAGAATGAAACAGTTGATACCCGCCCTCTTTGTTGTAGGAGCCGTAATGCTTCTGATAGGAGCTGCCGTTTATGTTACAGGTTGGCAACTTTCGCCTTATATATATACGGTAGGTGCTACATTTGTTGCTTTGGCGCAAATAAATTCACCTTCGCAATATAAAACTCCTACTATTAGGCGCCTGAGACGCCAGCAAATATTTGGTGCATTGTTGTTGGTGCTTACCGGAGCTTTTATGTTTTTTACGCGTGGTAATGAGTGGATTGTTTCACTGACTATCGCTGCTATTCTTGAGCTTTATACATCCATACGCATCCCGCAGGAAGAGGCTAAAGAACAATGATTGCATGAAAATACGAGGATGGTTTTCATAAAAAAAGGCTATCTCTCCCAGACAGCCAATCTTTTTGTTAACCTTAAATCTAATACTATGAAAAACACATTGCAAAGATATTCCATTCCTGGTATTATCCAATATTTTTTGGGGAAATCTGTTGTTTGGTAACACGGTTTATAAGACAGTTGCTTCTGTTAACATTTAATACAACGTGCATCTTCCTTTAACAGGTTTGTCTGGTTGTGGCTTGCCTTGTGCTTTCCAGGCTGTCAGCCGCCTTTCTCCTTTTTTCTGTGTCTTCTGTCCTTTTACTGTGTCGTTGTTTTTTTGTATCCTTTCCTCTGCCGTTTTTCTTTCTGTCTTTCTTTTCGTTGCATGTTTCTGTATTGTTTCCTTCCTGTGTCATTTTTCCCGTTAGCCTTTTTCTTGTGTCTGACACCCGGGTGTCGGACGTGCCGAGACCCGGATGTCGAACATGCCGAGACCCGGGTGTCATACATGTCAAGACCCGGGTGTCATGCAATGCCCTTCCGTATCTCCGTATTTTCTTTCAGCCTTCCGTTGTTTTCTTTCGCGCGCATGCGCATATATTATTATGTGTCCCTTTTGTCTGACTTTTCATCCTCCTTTAAAAATATGTTCTTCAACATATTTATCAATCAGCGTGTTACGAAAAAGTTTCTATATTCCGTGCAAAAAATCCCCTTATATATTTGGCTTGTATGTTATAAAGTCCTACTTTTGCACCCGCTTTCGAGAACGGGAGCAGCGATGTATTGACATTCTGACAGGAACGGCGTAGGAACTCTTACATATTTCTTCTGCTTGGGGCTTGTTTCTTTCTGAAATTCCCCTTTGAAAAAGCAGAATGAAAAAAACTTCCGAAAATATTTGGAAGATATGAAATAAAGTTCTTACCTTTGCACCCGCTTTCAAAAAGTAAGCAGCGTTGGTTGACACTTTTTCTTGAATCCGGGTCGGTAAAACCACCTTTCCTTTGTTCTCCCTTTCGCAAGAGAGATGACGGGAAAAAGGAAAGATGAAAAAAAACTTCCGAAAATATTTGGAAGATATACTTAAAAGTTTTTACCTTTGCATCCGCTTTCCTGAAAAGAAAGCCGACATAAAAGAAGCGATCTTTGAAGAGATTTACATAAACAA
>NZ_JACOOD010000080.1:0-6967 GCF_014287405.1 Bacteroides sp. NSJ-48
GTGGTGCCGACCATCGGCTTGAAATTTGAAGCCGGCATGTATCTGATAGCAGACGTTCCGGAACGTGCTACAGCCCTGCATTTCTCCATTCTGAACACGGCAGAGTTTGACTGCGTGGTGCTGAGCAACAGCGACAAGATAGAGGACATGGAACCGGATTGGGTGGCCAATGAGGAACATCTGTGTGCCGTTGTGGGCAGTTCTGTAGTGGGCAGCAAGTTGCGTGCCTGCATAACCGGAGCTTCGACCACGGCAAGCATGACATGGACGGACTTCCACTATTACAGCCAGCAGCGTGGCATGCAGCAGATAGATGCCCTGATGCACAGCCGCATCGCGAACCTGAGCTATGCAAAGTACGGGCGTAGGGACATGCAGGAACAATGCGGTGCCGGTCAGCATAACAATAACCGGACAACGGGTGGAACGGCCGACCATGGAATGACAGACACCATCGGCTATGACGAAGCGTATGTCATCAACAACAAAATCACGAATTCGCTGATTGACGGCTTGGTGCATCAGTATGCCTGGTATAAGAGCCGGGACGAATACGGACAGGCGACTGTGGTGCAGGTGAACAATATCTGCTGCCTGGGCTACGAGGACATCTACGGCAACAAGTATGACATGATGGACGGCGTGGATCTGCCGAATGACAGCGGCAACCAGGGCAAATGGCGCATCTGGATGCCTGACGGCAGTATCCGTATGGTACAGGGCAAGAAGGACAGCGGTCAGTGGATTACAGGCGTGGCGCACGGCAAGTATATGGACATGGTTCCGGTAGGTAATTTGAACGGATCATCTTCCACCTACTATACCGACATGTACTGGATAAGCACCGCTACAGTCCGTGTGGTCTATCGCGGGTGCAGCTATGCGCGTGCGAATGGCGGTGTGTCGGATGCGAGTGCGAATATCGATGCTTCGTACACGAGTGCGAATGTCGGCTCGCGTCTGGCCTTCCGCGGCAAAATCGTCCGGGCGCAAAGCGTGGCAGCGTACAAGGCGATACGCGAGGTGGCGTAAGCGCAAAGCGCCAAAGCGTGGAGCGAAGCGACTAAAACGAAAGAACGGGATTCGGATGGTTTCCGAATTCCATTTAAAAGGTATTCAAATACCGGCGAAGCCGGTCGAAAAAATAGAATTTTGAGGTATATGAAAAAGATTATCGCATTTTTAAAAATGAGTAACCGTTACAAGCATCTTATCGGTGGTTTGATGGTAGGTCTATTGGGATTTACTCCTTGGACGGCCTTTTATGCTGCGGCCATTGCAGCTTCCTGTCTGGAACTGAAAGATACTCTTCGGGGAAGTCCTTGGGACTGGATTGATTGGGGGCTCACCGTCGCGGGTGGCAGTATATCCGTTTTATTTTGGATGATAGTGTAATTCGTTTATCTGTTTTGCCTGTTAAATCAGTAACTTTGCAAGCGGTAGAGTTCCCCAATAGTCCGTGTGGTCTATCGCGGGTACAACAATGCGAATGCGAATGGCGGTGTGTCGAATGCGAATGCGAATAACGATGCTTCGAATACGAATGCGAATGTCGGCTCGCGTCTGGAAATCTAACAAATCGGCGTACAGCAGCGGGGACGTGTCCCCGAAGCGGTGCCGAGGGGAGCAAGCCACAGCAACAGCACCAGAAAAGGTGGAAAGCTGAAAAATCACGCGTCGGGTGGAGTTTGGTAGGCTGTTATCAGTTCGAAGAAGTCAGACCCGGGGAAAGGAAGGCCCTCATCTTCCATGTTTATTAACCAATAGCTTATGCGCAGGGAAGGATATATTATCGAGGAAATCATCGAATACTCCAATATGTCGGAGGCATTCGATTCGGTACTTCGCGGAACCGATCGTAAGAGGTCAAGGCAGGGACGATTCCTGCTTGCCCATAGGGAGAAGATTATCACCGAACTGACGGCTTCCATTGCGGACGGCTCATTCCGGCTGGGCGGCTACCATGAGAGGGAAATTGAAGAATACGGTAAAAAACGTATTTTGCAGATCCTGTCCATGAAAGACCGCATCGCTGTGTTTGCCATCATGAATGTGGTGGACCGCCACCTGCAAAAACGTTATATCCGGACAACCGGTGCAAGCATCAAAAGGCGCGGTACTCATGACCTGATGAACTGCATACGTACCGATTTGCAAAAAAATCCGGAAGGCACGCTTTACGCATACAAATTTGACATCCGGAGGTTTTATGACAATGCGCGGCAGGACTTTGTTATGTGGTGCTTCCGGAGGGTGTTCAAGGACAAAAGGCTGTTGGTCTTGTTGGAGCGGTTTGTTAAGCTACTGCCGGAAGGTATCAGTTTCGGACTGCGCAGTTCACAAGGGGCAGGAAATCTGCTTCTGTCTGTATTTTTAGACCACTATCTGAAGGATAAGTACGGGGTTCGTTATTACTATCGCTATTGCGATGACGGACTGGTACTCGGTAAAACGAAAGCGGAATTGTGGAAGATTCGTGATGCTGTTCACGGGCAAATGGGAAAAATAGACTTGGAAATAAAGCCGAATGAACGGGTGTTCCCTGTGGAAGAAGGCATTGATTTCCTTGGCTATGTTATCCGTCCCGACTATGTAAGATTGCGGAAACGCATCAAACAGAAGTTTGCCCGGAAAATGCACGAGGTAAAATCGAGAAAAAGACGGCGGGAACTGATTGCCAGTTTCTACGGCATGACGAAGCACGCCGACTGTAATAAGTTGTTTAAAAAATTAACAGGCAAAGAAATGAGAAGTTTTAAAGACTTGAATGTCGCTTACAAGCCGGAAGACGGTAAAAAGCGATTCCCCGGAGTGGTGGTAAGCATCCGGGAACTGGTAAACTTACCCATTGTAGTGAAGGACTTTGAGACCGGTATCAAAACCGAGCAGGGAGAAGACCGCTGTATTGTGGCCATCGAAGTGAACGGCGAGGCAAAGAAGTTCTTCACCAACAGCGAGGAAATGAAGAATATTCTCGCACAAGTAAAGGAAATGCCGGATGGTTTCCCGTTTGAAACGACCATCAAGACAGAGACATTCGGCAAAGGTAGAACCAAATACGTGTTTACATGAGAAGAGTTGAAGGAAGTTCCGGGGTTTCGCTGATGGAATGCACGAACCCGGTTAAAGACAAATGGCGCATCCGATGGGATGTGCAGGAAAAAGAGAACGGCTCTGCCTCCTACATGGAAGAGGAGTTCGGGCATAAGCCTACTGATGAGGAAATCCACACATTGGTTATGTCCTGGTATAACAGCCAGACTGATGCGGCTATCCTATCCGGATTCGCCTATAATGGTGCCCATGTATGGCTTTCTGTGGAGAACCAGTACAACTATAAGGCAGCATACGATTTGGCCGTTCAGACGGGCGGAGAAACCCTGCCAGTGACGTTTAAGTTTGGTTCGGATGAACAACCGGAATACCATACTTTTACTCAGTTAGAAGAACTGAAAGATTTCTATACAAAAGCAGTAGGATTCATTCAGACAGTTCTGGCTGAAGGCTGGGAAAAAAAGGACAAGTTCAATTTGGAATTATATCGGATTGAGTGATTGACAATCCCTTCGGGGGAGGGATAAAAAAAGCCCCCGGCCTGTTAATATAGACGCCAATCATTTATTAACACAAAACGCCACGAGAGTGCGCGACCGGGGGCAATGCCCTCTGCCGCACTCTCGTGGCGTTTTTACGCATTAAATAAATGATTGGCATTGCAAAAGTACAAAAATGATTGGATATGACATTGTTTGAAGCACTTAAATTTAACAGAGAACCGCTTGAAATGCTTATAAGTTTGGGCGGCAAGCAGGATGACCTTCGATTCATAGACTTATATACGGAGTATGAGGTCATGAAAAAACAAGGTGAAAAGACCACTTATGCAGTGGCGTTTTTGGCAAATAAATATTCGGTAAGCGAACGTAAGGTGTATGATGTTATCAAACGGTTTGGAAAGCACTGCACGCTCGGTGCAGTGTGATTGATGTGCCGGGGATGCCTTGTGTTGTCCGGTAGAGCTACCTTTGTACAACCAAAAATAAAGCTCATGAATAAGTATTACCAGACATTAGACAAGATACTCCAAACGGGCAAAATCCAGACCAATAGGAAAGGGCGTATCAAGTATCTATTAAACGAAAGGCTCATGCTAACCCCCGCTGATTTACTTGACATATTTGAAAGCCACGGGATAGCCAGGAAAAAGCTGAAAGAGGAATTGAAACTGTTTATGCAAGGAGTCCGGGATGTGGAAAAATACAAAGAGGCAGGGATTACCTGGTGGGATTATTGCGGCCATACCCTTGTAAACAGCTATCCAACTTACTTTGAAAAGCTTCCACCCCTCATAACCAGGATTAACCGGGAAAAGCGCAACAGCAAGAATTATGTCCTGTTTCTTGGAGAAACCGGGGTGGAAAGCAACCAGGCACCCTGCCTGAGTCTTGTGCAGTTCCAAATTGATGAGGGAGAATTGGTGCTATCTGCATATCAGCGTAGTTCTGATGCGAACCTTGGGCTTCCGGCTGATATTTATCATCTTTATCTGATGGCAAGGCAGGTGGAGCTTCCCCTGAAGTCCATAACCCTTGACCTTGGAAATGTGCATATATATGAAAATAACATTGACCGGACTCTGGAACTGTTATCCGGAGTTGAAAACATTAAATTTGACTTGAACGTATGAAGAATATGAATTTATCTGCACCACTGCCATTTGTAGGCCAAAAAAGAATGTTTGCTAAAGAGTTTATTAAAGTTTTGGAACAGTTCCCTGAAGATACCGTGTTTGTGGACTTGTTTGGCGGTTCCGGACTTCTTTCGCATATAGCCAAAAGAAGCAAGCCCGATGCTACTGTTGTCTACAATGACTTCGACAACTACCGGTTCAGACTGAAAAATATCCCACAGACAAATAAACTGCTTGCCGATATTAGGGAGCTGGTGGGTAATTCGATACCCAAACATAAACCAATTAAAGGGGAACTTAGAGAACGCATTTTTAAACGTATCGAGGAAGAAGAACTAAATGTTGGGTACGTGGATTTTATAACCTTATCATCCTCACTTATGTTCTCCATGAAGTATAAATTGTCTGTAGCCGAAATGCGCAAGGAAGTCCTTTATAACAACATTCGCAAGACCGGTTATCCGGAGTCTTCTGACTACTTAAAAGGGCTTGAAATTGTATCATGCGACTACAAAGCAGTATTCAACCAATATAAGGATGTTCCCGGAGTCGTCTTTTTAATTGATCCGCCTTATCTTTCCACTGATGTTGGTACGTACAATATGTATTGGCGCTTGTCTGATTATTTGGATGTTTTAAAGATACTCGAAAAGCATTCCTTCGTTTATTTCACATCCAATAAATCCTCCATACTTGAACTGTGTGAATGGATTGGAGCAAACAAAACCATTGGCAATCCTTTTGAGGGTTGTACAAAAAAGGAATTCAATGCCCACATGAATTATTCTGCCGAATATACAGACATGATGCTGTATAAGAAACAGGAAAAATTAGTTCATAAAACAGCTGCTTAGCACTGAACAAAGATACAATTTTTCAAGTAGAAGGCCAAACTTTTGAGCCTTATTTTAATGCCGTTATAAAGCCATTTTTTATGAAATTATAAAGCCGAAACAGAGGTCATTACAAAACTTTTGTTTCGGCTTTTTGAGTGTTGCGCGCTTTCCTTTTTTGAACGCTTCGTTTTGTCCTTTTCCCTGAAAATCGAACGCTTCGTTTCGGATTCTGCGGAAATTTGGATTTGCGGATTATAAATTCCACGTAGCGCTGTTCGGCGGCTTCAGAAAGAATCTGTTTGCGCTGTTCCGGCATAAGTGCTTTTTTCAGTCCGTTGCGGGCGGCACCCCCCATATCGTACATGCTTACCGTAGCGATAGCTTTCAAACGGGGGGCTATCTTGGCTGCACTGACGGCAAAACTTCCGCTGCCGCAAATGCCGATAGCCCCGATACGTTCACGGTCGACAAACGTTCTTGTTCCCAGAAAATCAACAGCGGCGCTGAACGTTTCCGCGTACATGTCGGGAGAAACCGCATTACGTGCTTCTCCACCGCTTTCTCCCCAATAAATAAGGTCTATGGAAAGGGTTACGAACCCCCGTTCCGCCATTTTCGTAGCATAGAGGTTAGCACTCTGCTCTTTCACCGCACCCATTGGGTGACCGACGATGATAGCGGGATATTTTATATCTGCTTTCATGTCTTGGGGCAGAAAAAGCGCAGCGCCGACTTTCATCTTATAAAGATTTTGGAAAGAGACGGATTCGGTACGTATTGCCGGATTCTTATAGAAGTTATCGGCATCTTTTTGGGCATAGCTCTTTGCTGCATTGGCGAGAAAGAGAAAAATTGCGGTTAAAATGATTGTACGTTTCATGGCCTTGCGCATAAATTCATTGCACGTCGTATCGGAGTTTCCGTTACGGTGCGGACTGGATGATAAAATCAGAACATTTTTCATTTTTAATGCAGTTTGATTGGATTAGACATTCTTTTCGGATACAAAGGTAGGGAGATAAGAGGTAGCTTTCGGTAGATGAATTACAGATAAAATAAACTCTATTACAGATTTATATGTTAATAGTTTTTTCCGGATAAATGCCTAAAATGGTTACATTTGCAATGTCCTCGTTTTCATAGGGCGAAAATAAATAATATGTGGTTGTTTTTTATACAATTCCATATAAATAAAGGATTTAAACAAAGCATTGTTATGTAGAAAAGTAAAACGATTATACAGTCAATACATCCCTATAAACGAATGTATTTTGAATTTTACTACAATTTTTGAAAATTTATTAATAAATTGTTTCGTAATTTAACGTGAGTTCGAAATAAAATCAAAAAATAGCAAGTTGTCCGTCATTGACAAAATTTACGTCAATGGCGGGCTTCTTTTCAAAAAAGCAGTATGCCGCGATAGCCGACAAGGAGTTGG
>NZ_JACOOD010000081.1:0-6409 GCF_014287405.1 Bacteroides sp. NSJ-48
TGCTTTTGTCACCTTTGGATTTCTCCTCCAGCTAAGTCGTTGAGGATAGGTCTGTTGAACTCTAACCTAATCTCTTGCCATAGAGATATTTATTGTGTAGCCTATATGGGCGCATCGAAGTCGTACCACTGGTTGCGTTCGGTGTTCACTTTGAAGGAAGCCTCTGTTTCTTCCCTCAAGGGAGATTTGTACCAAAGGTTGATACCCTGCTGTTTGACGGGTGAATACCCCAGGCTGTGCAGGTAGTCAGCCAGATTGATTTGTTTTGCAGTCTCGATGTTCATAAGGAAATCGTTTTTAGTGAGTGCTTTGATTATTTCTCTTTTTGCCCGCAACTCTTAAAAGTATGCGGTCAGTACAATCACTTCACTAAACTCCTAATATATAGACCCTCGGAATAAAGTGAAGTGATTTGTCTGTTTCTGAAATCACTTCACTAAATTGTCGTATATATAGGATACGGGAATAAAGTGAAGCGATTTTCGGGATTGTCGGCTAATAGTGGTAATCGGGCTTGAAGGAATACTTCCTGCCGTTTTCCTGCACTATCATCCGTTTGTTGCGCAGCATGGTGATAAGCGCCACTGCATTCTGGTGATTCAGTCTAACCCCTTCTGCCAGATAAGTCCTGATTAAGGTGTCTTCCAGCTCCTTGTAGCCGTATTCCTCTTTCAGTGCAAAAGCGGCTTCCAGTGCGGCACGGTGCTGCGGTTCTGAAATATCCTTGTAAGGGTCAAACTTTTCCACCGAGGGTCTTCCCGGCTTCCTTGCTTCCGGCTTGTAGCCTTCCGCAAGTTCGGGCAGGGCTCTGTCGTTGATGCAGAATGCAAAAGGCTCGAAATCCATCGCCCGGATGTGCATGGCGGAAACATGGCTGATGTCGCTGTTCCCCTTGTCCTTTTCCACCAGCAGGACTGTTTCCGCCTTGTTGTTCAGTTCCGTACCAATGTGCCCTCTTGCGTTCTCATCCCCCTTGTTCTGATGCAGTATCGTATGGATATGAATCTGCCTGTCGTCCGTCCACTGCATCAGCTTGGATATGATGCGGGTGGATTCACCGGGGCTGTTGATGTCGTACACCATATCCCGGATGCCGTCTATGATGACCAGCCCAATATCCGGTGAGTGGTAGATAGCCTGTTCTACAATGCTGATGCGCTGTTCCGGGGTGTATTTTCTCAAAGCGAGAAACTCCAGATAACCGCTGTCCCTGTCATCGGGCAATCCTGCCATCCGCAGGATCCGCTTCATCACTTTCAGGCAGTGGTAGGGGCTTTGCTCCGTATCTATATAAAGCACTTTCCGCTTTTCCTCGGGCAGTTCAGCCGCATATCGTAACACGGTACCGTTCTTCAATGCAGCGGCTACGATAGCCGATACATTGAAGGTTTTCTTGCTCTTGGCTTTGCCGATGGATGCGCTGAAATTGCCCAGCGTCCCGATGACAGAGCCGTGTACTTTCAGAATTTCGGGGGCTTTTTCGTAGCATCTTGACAGACTTAGCCGGGATTCCTGCCAGAGGATAACGGCTTGTTCGGGTGATATTTCTTTTATATAGTCCATAATCACCTCCTTTATCTGCGTCCTCCGGTTTTCTTGCCAGCCAGTTCCAGCGCCAGTTCCGCATCCACGATAATCTTGCGTCCAATCTGGGTAATGGCTTTGTCTATCTTTCCGCTTTTCTTGATGCGGTTGGCTGTGGGCAGGCTGCACCCGAAAAGCTTGGCTATGCCGAGTATGCCGTACACGTACTTTCTTTCCGTGTCGGTGGTCGGCTGCGGTTGCGCCTCTGCCTGTACCGAAGCGTGTCTGCTTAGAAAAAGGAACTCTTCGCCTGTCATCTGCCAGACGGGTTTCACTAACAGTTCTTTGAGGTTGTTCATCGTCCGTATGATTACTTGTTTGACAATAGCCCTGCGCACAGGCTGTTTCTTCTGTTCTCGAACGATGCAAAATTAGGTAGGGTTTTGAGTGGTAAGTATGTGGATGATAGATATGGATTGTTCTGTTATATCGCTGAATATCAAGAAATAAAAATACCACTCAAAAATTATTTTGAGTGGTATAAGTGGTCATGTCGTAAAATATATTGGAATATCACGGGTTATCGGAATATTCCGTCCATTTCCTTGGCGAACTTTTGGTTGGGAATACTGGGTAAATCGGAAACGGGTTCCCTGTACTTGGACTTGTAATAGTCTTCATCAATATCCAGGTGTTTCAGGATGGCTTCCTTCCATTTGTCCTTATCCTGCCCCGGCAACTGCTCCCTCATCAGGGAAATCAGATAGCATACCCGTATCTTTTCCCTTGGCTTTATTTTCAGTACGCACTGGCAGGGATGCAGATTCATGCAGGCATAGAAATCCGGTGCGGTAATGTCTTCAAACTGTTCCCCTGCACAAACTTCATGAATTAGGGAAATCAGCTTCATGCTGAAATATTCAGGCAATCCGGCAGTCGTAGCTGTAGTCGATGCGGTTGTAGTTTCAGCTTCCGGCTGGCTGTCTGTACGGCTCTGCCTGTCTGCTTCGTTCGGTTGGCTTTCTTCGTCCGGTACATATTTGGTCAGGATGCCCATGAAGTGTACGCTAAGCAGGTAGATGTCGTCGCAACGGTTTTTCATGTATTGCCGGGCTTCTTTCCAGAGAAGGGTTTGCTGCTCATAAAGATGCTCCAGTTGGGCTTTCTCCCTTTCATATTCAGCCTTGCAACGCTCATATTCTCTTTCCGCCAGCTTTTCTTCTTCGGGTGTATGCTCTCGGTAGCCAATGGAATCATAGCGGTTGTTGGCTTCGTTCATCGGTTTGCGCAGCCTGTTTACCACTTCCATCTCTTCCTTGATGGTTTCCTTGTAGCGGTCTGCGTATTGGTAGCATACACGTATGATCACTTCGTCATGGAGAAGGCGGTAAGATTCATAAAGCCGTATGTATTCTTTGACTTCCTTTTTCAGACTTTTCAGCAGCAGGGTACATGGTTCTGGCGGTGTATGCAGCACCAGTTCAAGGATAGCTTGCTCAAAAGCCTTTATATCGCTCCATTTCGAGTAGAAATCAACGATGAATTTCTGCTTTTCAAAAGAGAAAGTATGGCTTACAATCCAATCTTTGCAGATTCTGTTCAGCTCCCCGTATTGAGGAATGAGGGTTGTTATCGTTTTCTGCATGGCATACTCTTATTATTGGGGATCCTTGTCAAGGAAAGAAGCCAGTTCTTCTTCCACTTCTTCTACGCTGGGCAACGCTGATTTCAATTTCTCGGGAATCGCCTTGCTCAATTGGTAATCGCTGATGCCGATGGGCTGGTCATAGCCGGAAAGGGCATACTGGGCAACCACTTCGTCCTTTCCTCTGCACAACAAAAGACCGATGGTCTTGTTGTCGTGTTCTCCTCTCAACTTATCATCCACCACGTTGATGTAAAAGTTGAGTTGTCCGGCATATTCCGGCTTGAAAGGAGTGGCTTTCAATTCTATGACAATATATGCGTGCAACGGAATGGAATATAGAATCAGGTCGGCAAAGAAATCGCTGTTTCCGACTTGGAAGTGCTTCTGCCGGGCAACGAAGGCAAAACCGTTGCCCATTTCCAACAGGTAGCGGGTAACGTGTTTCACCAGCTGTTCTTCAATATCCCTTTCGTCTGCTTTTTCTTTGGCTCCTGCCAAATCAAAGATGTACGGGTCTTTGAGTAGGTAATTGGCAAGGTCGCTTTGTGGAGCCGGAAGTGTGGTCGTGAAATTGTTTACCTTGTTGTTGCTGATTTGTCGGCTATACAAATCACTGTCAATTTGCATTTTCAATACATTGCTGCTCCATCCCATTTCCACAGACTGCTTCATGTACCAGTAGCTTAGACCTAAAGGTAGCGAACTGTCAAGTATAGTCATTTGGCTTGTCCAGTTTATTTTGGCTATAGGAGAGGTCAAGAAAACTTCTTCTATTTCCCTGATTCCCATCCTGTAAATGGCAGACACGGTTTTTCCCACATCTTCAAATTGCGCAGGAACTTCCTGCGTAATTGCTAATGATTGACAATCAATCGATTGTATTTGCGCAGTAAGTTCCTGCGTAAATTGCTTGTCATTCAGTTTTAATACTTCATTGGTCACACTCTGTATGGTTGGGACAGACAGGCTTGCATCTGTTTCTATGAAACTTTGCAACGCTCTTAAAGGATATGCTTTTGCAAACTGGCACATATAGGTAAGGTTACGTTCCGAATAGCCTTTCTTTTCAGGGTAATGCAGTCGGATAGCCTTTGCCAACTGCTTGATGATTTTGCTTCCCCATCCGTGCAGCTGCTGGTGATAAAGGATGTAATTGCCTATCTTCCAGTAATGGAACAGCATTTGTGCATTGGCTGCAACAATCAGCCTTACTTGTGCCTGTTCTATTTCCGAACCGACCGCTTGTATGAATGCATCAAAATTCGTTTTCTCTATGTTGGATTCCTTGTTGCTCATATTGTGATGATAATTTCTACAAATATAGTCATTGATAACTATCTATGAAACTGTTTGATACTTTTATAGTTGATTAAACTTGTTCATGGCATTTGCCTTAATATCATCCGCTATGTCAATGTAGGGTTTCATAGCTTTGTAGTCGCTGTGTCCCGTCCATTTCATGACCACCTGTGCCGGGATTCCGAGAGCCAGCGCATTGCAGATGAATGTCCTTCTTCCTGCATGGGTACTGAGCAAAGCGTATTTGGGTGTGACTTCATCAATACGTTCATTTCCCTTGTAGTAGGTTTCCCGTACAGGCTCGTTGATTTCTGCCAGTTCGCCCAGCTCTTTCAGGTAATCGTTCATCTTCTGGTTGCTGATGACGGGCAGAGCCATGTAATTCTCGAAATGGATGTCCTTGTATTTGTCCAGTATGGCTTTGCTGTATTTGTTCAGTTCAATCGTCAGGCTGTCGGCAGTCTTGACTGTGGTTATTTCGATGTGGTCGGACTTCACATCGCTTCTTTTCAGATTGCGAACATCCGAATACCGCAAACTCGTAAAGCAGCAGAACAGGAAAACATCACGCACACGTTCCAGGTATTGCTTATCCTTGGGTATCTGGTAGTCTTTCAGCTTGTTCAGTTCA
Organism: Bacteroides sp. NSJ-48; assembly: GCF_014287405.1. NCBI lineage: Bacteria > Pseudomonadati > Bacteroidota > Bacteroidia > Bacteroidales > Bacteroidaceae > Bacteroides > Bacteroides sp. NSJ-48. Next base: position 5,103 of record NZ_JACOOD010000081.1, read on the forward strand.
TCCCAAGTCAGGAAGATTACTTTTTTCGAGGTGGTTTTCAGTTTCGGTTTGAATGTATCGTATGCAATGTTCTGATGATGTCCTTTCTTGAAGCTCCAGCGCAGGAACCATTTGAGGAATCCCATTTGCTTGCCGATGGTGCTGTTTCTCATATCCTTGGTATCACGCAGGAAGTTGACGTATTCGTTCAATCCAAACTCGTCGAAATAGTTGAACGTTGCATCCTCCTTGAACTCTTTGAGGTGGTTCCTCACTGCTGCAAATTTTTCATAGGTGGATGCCGTCCAGTTATTCTGGTTACCGCACTCTTTTACAAACTCATCGAATACCTCCCAAAAGCTGACAGGGGCTTCTTCCGGCTGTTCTTCGCTGGTGTCTTTCATTCTCATGTTGAAAGCTTCCTTCAACTGTTGGGTCGTTGGCATGACCTCCTGCACCTCAAATTCCTTGAAAATATTCTGGATTTCGGCATAGTATTTCAGCAAGTCCGTATTGATTTCGGCTGCACTCTGCTTTAGCTTGTTGGTACATCCGTTCTTTACCCGCTGCTTGTCTGCATCCCATTTGGCTACGTCAATCCGGTAGCCCGTTGTAAACTCGATGCGTTGGCTGGCAAAGATGACACGCATACGGATGGGTACGTTCTCTACGATTGGCACACCGTTCTTTTTCCGGCTCTCCAATGCAAAAATGATGTTGCGCTTGATATTCATAATTGGGTGCGTTTGAAATTCTACACCCAAATATACACCCAATTATTGAGATAGCAAAAGACATTTAGAAACATTTAGTTTTACTCTATGTTGTAATTTGCACTTGATTATCAGTTGTTTGCGGTTTTATGAGATTCTGTGAAAGTATAAGTTCGAGAGCCCGTCTCTCCGCTGGAAAAAATGTAAAACAAAGAAAATTCCTGTAAATTAATACTTTACAGGGGTTTTGTTTTTGGTGCGTAGCAAAAATAAGCATATCAAAGCACAAAAAACGTAACGATTTTAATAGAATTAAGGATCATATCCAATCCTTTAATTCTTTATAAAGGAATAATATACCCAATAGATAAAAATGGGTCAGCGGATTTTCGGGTCAGCGGATTTTCCCGGTTGGCAAGCTTTCTTTTAAGCGTATAGCCTAGCCAGTCTGAACATGAAGAATTTCAGATCAGCCACCCCTCTTAACTGGCTTCGAAAAGCTTTGATTTTAGCATTGAACGACTCCGCTGAAGCATTTGTCAATCGTTCTTCAAAATAATTTATGATGGTCGTACTATGGTTTGAAAACGTATCAAGTACCTTGTTGAACTCCAT
>NZ_JACOOD010000082.1:0-6304 GCF_014287405.1 Bacteroides sp. NSJ-48
CCAACTCCTTGTCGGCTATCGCGGCATACTGCTTTTTTGAAAAGAAGCCCGCCATTGACGTAAATTTTGTCAATGACGGACAACTTGCTATTTTTTGATTTTATTTCGAACTCACGTTAATTATGTAAAATTTCATCCATAAGACCGAATCCGGTCAAAAATTCCATTTCAAACATCAATTCATCCACCCCTTACCGAAAAGAAACCCGTATTTTTGCTCCATGAAGTTACGAAAAGAGTGTAATTTATTGGAAATGAGCATTGGGTAATCGCTCATAATAGTAATAGGTTACGAATTAGTTAGTTATCTACTGCATTATTCTTCTGTGCGTTGCGTAACCTTCAAAGAACTCTTCGTATGCAAAAGTAACAATAAAACGGGAGATTTAGAAATGAATCTCCTGATTTTTTCTTCTCACACAAGTTTTTCCGTAAAAGCGATTTTATCCGTCAGCACACCATCGCCCAAAAAGATTTTGAACGAACGTGTGCCGACTGCCGCATAAGCGGAGAAAAGGGCTTTGCCTCACGCCTAAACAATAGTTTAGACTGATGAGACAAGGCCCCTTTCTTTTGTGCTTATGCCAAAGAGGTGCTTTTACGGGGTTTTGACGATTTTTCTTTTTTCGTTGTCCTTTTGAGCCGGAAGCGGAAAGCCGTGTATGACCGCACATTCCATAAATGGAACAAGCCGTCACTCACGGCAGACAAACCGGGAAGAATGATTTTATCCATCCGACCAAACACGTTTGGCCAAACAGATAAAAACATACTTCCTTGCCGATGGTTTGCTCGGTTTCACGCTACCGGCTATGTTCTTTTCTGTTGGGGATGTCTTTTTCACGGATTTCTCTTTTGAAGTTTTCCTGTCTAATCTGCCTCCACTTCCGTTTACCTCCATTTTCGCGCCTTTCAGTGAGCCGCATCAGGCAGTCATTTTCGTGCTGGGTGCAAAGGTAACTCCGGGATTGTACGGGAAAGCAAGGTCAAGCCTCCTGTTTTCTGGAAAAATCTCCAGCCTTTCGGGTAGTATTTTTCCGAAAAACCTTGCATTCCCTAATCCCTACCTTTTTAAGCACCCGAAACGAAAACGACCGATGCGACAGAAAGACGCATTAAAAAAAATGTCGGATAAACGAGAAGCAGATAAGATAGTTTGAAACTCAACTCCCTCAGCTCTTGAATCCGCATTAAAAAACAAAAAATCAAAAACAAAACGGATATGAGAACGGCAATAGCAACAAAATTCGTGGCATGGGAAGTACCAAGTTTGGAGAACCTGCAAGGCAGCAAGGTGTACGGACTTCGCACCAAACTGAACAATGGTGAGAAATTGAGCCGAGAGGAAAAGGATTGGCTTACACGCAACGTGAACAGCAACACCTATTTCAAGAGCGCAGTACCCTTGCAAGGTTGGATGTTTGACTTTTCCGACATTCTCCGAACCTACATTGTAAAGCAGTATGGACATTGGGCGGAATACAAGGCTACCGACAAGACCGCACTCCGCAGTTTCCTATACGGCAGGATAGACAGCATCGTGGAACTTAACAAATGATACGGCTATGACAGCAACGGTAAATTTCAGACAAATGGCGCAATACATAGGGCTTGCGATATGCACCCTAATCATGCGCACCGCCTTTTGGGTGTCCGGCATCCTTTGGTACATCGTCAGAGAGATAATAAACGGAGTGTTCCGAGTGGCAATAGGGGTAATCGTGGCTATTCTTTCCGTTATCCTGTTCTTCGGCTTCATTCTTTGGTTATTCACCCTTTAATCCCTACCGACATGGCAAAGAGAAGAAGCAAGACAGTGGAGCAACAATGCAGATACTACGAGGTGGGCAACATCTTCGAGTACATGGTGGAAACATACCTCAACGGCAATATGTCCGTGTTCCGTGGACTCTACCACGAACTGAACAAGGACGCACGGAAGGACTTTATAGACTTCCTATTGAGCGAGGTTGAGCCGATTTATTGGAGGGAGATTTTGAAACATACTATTTGACAACTCATAAAAACGACAGCGATATGAAAGGAACAGACCATTTCAAGAGAACGATACAGATGTATTTGGAACAACGTGCGGAGGAAGACACGCTCTTTGCGAAGAACTACCGCAATCCAGCCAAGAACATTGACGATTGCGTAACCTACATTCTGAACTATGTGCAGAAAAGCGGTTGTAACGGCTTCACGGACGGAGAGATATACGGACAAGCAGTACACTACTATGACGAGAACGAGATTGAGGTGGGCAAGCCTATCCAATGCCAAGTGGCGGTGAACCACATTGTGGAACTCACGGCAGAGGAAAAAGCAGAAGCACGTCAGCAGGCAGTCCGCAGATACCAAGACGAGGAACTCCGCAAGTTGCAGAACCGCACCAAGCCGACAAAGGCGAAAACAGAAACCCAAGTTCAACCCTCATTATTTGATTTTGGCTTATGAAACCGAGAAACAAATTTGAAAAAGCAGTTCTTGCCCAAAGCAAGAAACTACGCCCGATAACCCCGATACAGATAAATTGGGCATTCCGTAATTGCGTGGAGCATTATGCACACCGCTTGCCGAAAGGTCGTACCACTTGTATGGATTGCGGTCATAGTTGGGTAATGACGGAGCAGACCGAGCATTGTACGTGTCCCGAATGTGGAGCAAGTTTGAAAGTCTGCCTCACCTATCAGCGCAAGGTAAGACAAAAGCAGTATTTCACAACCCTTACCACAAGCGGAGAATACCAAGTGCTACGAATGTTCTTGCTTGTCGTGGGTATGGAGAAAGGGGTTAATGCCAAGTCCTATGCCCTTGAAATCGGGCAGTATTGGTGGAATGAACAAGGGCGTAAGGCTGTTGTTGCCATTCCACGCACATTGGGATGCTACATCGACACGTTCTCATTCGCTTCTCCTTTTGCTATCCGCAATGACAATGAAGCGTACCGCCATATCTCATATTCCCCGATATATCCAAGATATAAGGTGTTGCCGACGCTCCGCAGAAACGGCTTTAACGGCAATTTCCACGACATTGTACCCACCAAACTAATACCGGCATTATTGTCGGACAGCCGTGCGGAAACGCTGTTGAAGGCAGGGCAATATCCCATGTTGCGCTACTATCTGTACCACTCTTTCAATATTGGAGAGTATTGGGCTTCAATCAAGATATGTATCCGCAACGGCTATACTATTGAGGACGGCTCAATGTGGCGTGACACCATAGACCTCCTGCGTCATTTCGGCAAGGACACAAACAGCCCGAAATACGTTTGCCCTGCCGACCTCAAAGTTGAACACGACAAGTTGGTGGCAAAGCGCAACCTGCAAAGGAAACATGAGCGGACTGAACAGCAACGCAGGAAAGCGATTGAGGACGAGAAACAATATCTGAAAGCTAAGGGCATATTCTTCGGACTTGCCTTTACCGACAGCCTTATTTGCGTCAAAGTCATAGAGAGCGTGGAAGAAATGGCAGAGGAAGGAAGGACGATGCACCATTGTGTGGGCGGTTACCACAAACGAAAAGACTCCCTTATCCTATCCGCCACCATTGACGGAAAACGAATTGAAACGATAGAGGTGTCACTAAAAACTTTTGAGGTGGTGCAGTGTCGTGGCGTATGCAACGAGAACTCCGAATACCACGACCGCATCATCGCCCTTGTGAACAAGAACGCCAACCTTATCCGCCAGCGGATGAAAGCGGCATAATATCGACATCTAACAACTAACATTATGGAAGTAAGATTTGAAAGCATGGTTTTCCTATGGGATGATAAAATCCCCACGATGTTCCTTGAATTTATGAACCTCCTCACTCTTTGTCAGAGTGAGGAGCAATTAAGGGCGAGCGTCAAGGACTTTGCCGAGAAACACGAACTTGACAAGTTCTTCCTTTACGGCTTCGGCTCTCATCATTTCTACCTGCACCAACGCTACACGAGCGACCCCGAAATGGTGATGCAACACAGAGTGCTGTCTGTACATTTCTAATCATCTAAATAACAACGACTATGGCAACAAAATGACAATTAACGGAGTAAGCACCTGCCAATCGGCAGGAACGGAGAACTACGAGAAATTCCAAACGGGTATCGACAGACGCAAACGCACCCTTGTGCAATACGACTACCGCCACACGGACGGGGAACTTTTCTCTTGTGTCAAACCCACATTAGACGAATGTCGAGCCGCACGGGACAAGTGGCTAACGGCAAAGGAAAGGAAGGAGGAGAAGCGATGAACGAAGCAGGCTACCAAACGCTGATAGTCAAATTCAGCGAACCCATTACGGCATTGGACGGCATCTTTGACGATGCCGAAGCGTGGGGAGTTGATACCCTAAAGGGGTGGATAGACAGCTATGAAAGCAGCCGTTTCACTGCCATTGACAGCCATACGGCAGTCATCACGAGCGAGTATAGCATGGAATGTCTGAAAGAGTGGCTGGAAAAATGCACACCCATAACCGAGAAAACAGAATTTTGAACATTGGGGCGGTGTCCGCACCGCCCGAACCATAAACCTAAAAGACAACGGATATGATAGCAAAGACAATTTTAGAGCAGATTGGCGGCAGACGCTTTGCCGCCATGACGGGAAGCAAAGACTTCACAGACATGGGCAACGGCTTGCGCATGAGCCTTGCGAGGAACAAGACCAGTGCCAACCGCCTTGACATCATCTATGACGGAGGGGCAGACCTATACAATATGCGTTTCTACCGCAAGACGTTCAGCAAAAAGACATTCGAGAGCAGGACGAAGGACATTGAAACGCACGAGGGGATATATTGCGATATGCTGGAGGAAATGTTCACGATGGTAACGGGACTTTACACCCGCTTTTGAGGGGTGGGCGGCAAAAGCCGCCTACTTTCTTTCATGAGCATGATGGCGGATAAGAAAGTAGGCAAAGAAACCTTTGTACCAATCTACGATAGTATTCACAAAAACAAGTTTTAATCATGGAAACAATCAGACAGAACGGAAAAACCATCTTGTACAGCAACGACGGCATAAGCATAAAGATGGTTTTCAAGAACCTTACGGGCAGGAATTTTCAAGGTCAGGAATATACAGACTATATCCGGCATATCGCAATCGGCAGCATGGGATTTTCACCCGGTATCATAGAGCATTGCAGGGACGGTGAGGTTGCAGGCAAAGGGACAATCCCGAATGTATGAAAACTGAAACTCCGATGAAGTTGGCGGCTTCATCGGAGTTTCTTTCGTCAGACACTTATTCTTTATGGTACATACAGCAGCGCAAACTCAGCCTTCCTTCGTTTGAGCAGCATGGCGTGGCGTTTCCCCTTATAGTTACAGAAAGCGATATACTCCCGGTAGATGTTCCTGTCACCCGCCTCCAGCTTTCGGATTAGCGTGCTTTTGGGTATCTTCCCACTCCCCAAAAGACGGTACGGACCGACATTGTAGGCGAGCGTGGCAAGCAGAAGCGAATCCTTCCCGAACTGCTGGAACATCGCGCAGAACTTCCGCAGGTCTTTTCGCAGAAGCGCGTCCGCCTGCCGCTTCGTCATGGTGCGTGCCGAATACCTTTCCCCCGGCTGCAACCGATGTCCATATCCTACATACGGGTGATGTTTTTCCGAATGCCAGCCCTCAAAATACTTCGTGCATCGCACCGCCCTCTCAAATGGTGGCAGCCGGTAGATAGCCGCCTGCCCGTCCGTTCCCTCATGGCGTCTGTTCCGTGCGGACACGGAACAGACCGCCAGAAGCGAACAGAGGATAGCCATGAATACACGCATCATCGTGTAAAGGGCTTGAAGTTCCCGATGGGGACAACAGTGATAACCCCGTCATCCTTCACGTTTCGGTTGTTGAAGTCAAATTCCAACTCATAGGAGTTGCCGAAATTGTCCTCCACTACCACGATGAAGTTGTGCGCCTCGTCACCTTGCGCCGTGTAGTACAGCCGGAACTTCTCGTTTTCGAGCAGGTAGCGGTCATTGGGCAGGAAAGTGATGCCGTTGTCCATTTTCAGTGTGCCCTCACCCTCGAACTGGAAATACCGGATGGTATAGAGGGTATTGGCGAAATCGCCCGTTTTCTTCAGCTCACAGCGGATTTCCACCGTCTGCCCCTTTGTGACCTTGTTCGGCACGGGCATGGTTTCCACCGTGAAGGGATAGGATTGCTGGATGTCCATATCGTCGTCGCACGATACGAATGTGAATGACACTGCGGCGAACAGGCAGAGTGCCAACGCCTTGAAGATTGATGTTCTCTTGTTCTTGTTGTTCAGTATGTTCATTATTCTTTGATTTTT
>NZ_JACOOD010000083.1:0-6227 GCF_014287405.1 Bacteroides sp. NSJ-48
AATAAAGTCATGTTATCAACGGAGAGCCGTATGCGTGGAGACATGCAAGTACGGTTTGGGGGCAGGTACGGGAAAACCTACTGCCGAAAGGCAGTAAGGCGTTCTGTACCGAGCCTACGATTGGGCAAGGGAGGTAACATCATTGATTTGGCTATGGTTCTGTTTCACACGCAAAACATTTCAGAAGTATTGTACAGAATGAGCCATTCAATTATCATGCCAGCACCACCTGTCAAACTGGTAAGTTCCAGTAAGACACCTTCATTTAAGGATATTGAAGTAAAAGAACTGGCGCATCCAGCTCTACTGAATTACCTTTTGTTAAGAGGAATTGATTCAGTTATGGCTAAAAGTCAGTGCTTGGAAATACACTACAAAAGTTGTGGCAAGAACTATTTTGCCATTGGATTCAGGAATGATGCTGGTGGCTATGAACTACGTAACCCATACTTCAAAGGTTGTATAGCCCCGAAAGCAATAACCACCATAATAAACCACGAAGCAAAGTGTCACGTATTTGAAGGGTTCGTTGACTACCTTTCCTATCTCACTCTTTATGGCAAATGCGATGCAGTGGTGCTCAACTCCATCGTAAACATTCCACATGCCTTGTTCGTCCTTAATGGCTATTCAGATATATACTGCCATCTGGATAGTGACCAAGCCGGACAGATGGGAACTCAACAGATAGTAATGGAATTGGGCGACAGGTGTACCGATGCGGCAAAGGAATATGATGGATATAAAGACTTCAATGAATATTTAATGAGCAAACTAACATAAGGGAAAAAGAATCTGCTCTGCGGTTAGTGACAGAGGCTTGGGTGCGTGGATGACAGGGCTTGCCCTGATATAGCCCACTATAACTACACGCTTCGCTTCCGTAGTTGTGGGCTCTCCCGAGGGGCTGGGCGTTGCCCCGTCCCACTCAGGACGCTGCCCTGAGAACCCGGCAAGGGCTGTCAGCCCTATGCAACCCGACCAAAGAGTGCCCCTCTCTTTGGGAACTCCGCTTAGTGGCTTCCACCCCTAAGAACCCGGAGCAGGAAGTGACCCTCTCCCTGCACCCACCGATTAAGGCTCTGCCCTAATAACCCATTGTGAAACCCGAATAAAAGTAAACTTATGGCACAGAAGACATCCATCAATATCAAGCCCTGCAACATCGGCAGCAGCGAACCCCATAACAGGCGGACAGCAGAATACCTTGCCCGTATCAACAAAGAAAAGTTCTATATACGCATTGACCTCATGTCGCAGAATGAAGCATGGGTAGCACCTGACTTTGGCAATACATCACTCACGGAACGCTACAATCAGATAGCTGCAATGGTCAAGGAAAAGACAGGTCGGGCGATGCAGACCAAAGACCGTGAACGGGTGAACAAAAAGACCGGGAAGGTGACCATTGTTCGTGGCAGCACTCCGCTCAAAGAGGGCGTGGTAGTAATCAAGGAAGATACCACTATGGAACAGTTGCGGCATTTTTGTGAGGTGTGCAAGGAACGCTGGGGTATCACACCCCTGCAAGTGTTCATCCACCGTGACGAGGGGCATTACAGCAATCCCGAAGACATTACCACTTGGAAGCCCAATCTTCATGCCCATATCGTGTGGGATTGGATGAACCACGAAACAGGTAAATCCTACAAGTTGGACGAGAAAGCCATGGGCGAGATGCAGACACTTTTGGCTGAATGCTTGGAGATGGAAAGGGGCATCTCAAAAGAGCTTACAGGCAAGACGCATTTGGAGCGAACGGACTTCATCATAGCCAAGCAGAAGCAGGAAGCGGAACAAGCCAAAGCGGAAAAGAAAGCCGCTCTTTGTGCCAAAGAGGAAGCCGAAGCCGAGCGCAATTCTTTGGAGGTTGAAAACAAGGCTAAGGCTGAACGGAGTGCGGCTCTTGACAACGAGATAGCCGACAAGCAGAAAAAACGTGATGAAATCCGTAAGAACACTGTGGAAGGTATTTTGGATAGTGTTGGCAGTCTGGTCGGTATTGGCAAGGCAGCCACCCTTGAAAAGAAGTATAAGCAGCTTGCACAGGAATATGATTGTCTTAAAAAGGCATTCAAGCCTACTGTCATCAAGGAGGTGGAGAAGCAGACAAAGGTACTGGCTTCTGAAAAGCAGAAAGCCGAAGCGGAACGTGATAATGCCATAGCGCAAAGTCGGTCTCTTGCCACAGAACACGACAGGGCTATCAAGGAGCTTAATAGCCAAAACGAGAATGTGCAACTGCGTATCAATAATGCGGTCAGGCTTGCCAATGCGGAGAAAGACAAGACCATTAAGCGATTACAGGGTGAGCTGAATTTACGCAAGCAGGTTTTGGCTATCCTTGCCGATATGCTCTATGCTTCCAGCGAGGTGTTCAAGCGTGCCATTGATGCAATAGTTTACTATGGTACGGACAAATTCAAGTCCATCTTTGGCAATGATGAAGCTGCCGACATCAAGAGTGTGATGCAGAATTATGGCGAGACCAAAGAGCAGCATCAGACTATTGGTACATGGCTATGTGACTATGCTAATGACCGACAGCCGTTTGACAAACTGAAACATCGGCAGACCTGCAAAGAGGTTGCCGATGTCGCTAATGGGGCGTATGATTGGAAAATCGAACGAACGCAACAAAAAATACAGAGATGATTTTTGGCAATAGTTACAATGATTTGTTATATGCATCTATAACGATTTTTAACAAGTCCATAGAGTTTCCTATTGATTCGTATGCATTATCAATTACATTATAACTTGCCTTTAACGTATTCATTTCACTTTCGGAAAAAGGATACGTTATAACTTTGAGGACGAAAAACGTTTTCTTAGCTTCAATGAGTTCAGAAATTGATTGTTTTTTGTCCTGGCATGACTTATAATATCGTTGATATGCATAACCTAATTGGGAATTGAAATTCCTATTATAAAGGTTTAACTGAATTTCAAGCGACTTTATATCCATTGCGTTTGAAAACAATGTCATATCGGAATTAAGTGTACTTAACTCGTAAGTTAATTTTAGATACGACAATTCATGCTCAAGAGAATCAACTCTCTGAACAAGTGTTTGCATTTCCTCTTGTGAATCTTGAGATTGTGCATTGACAGAAAAAATAGAAAGCACCAATACAAGAGGGCATAAAAATAATTTCTTCATACTTATATGTTGGGAGCGCACATCAGTTACCATAAGTGCAATTAAAAATTACAAAGAATACGTGGAATTATATGCTATATTTCTTCTATGTATAGATTTTAGGATTTCTATATACGAGAAGAGTGCATTACGTTTCGGTTTTTCTGGTCTAAATATCTTCTATATCTTTTTGGATTTTTGCTTCAACATTTTGTGAATCTCGATAACGAATCATAACCATTCCTTCGTAAACTCCAGATGACTTTTCTATAGAAAGTTGTATATCTCCACCTGTTACTTCCCATACACTACCATATACGACTGTTCCTTGATGTACTTCTGCCATCAATGCCGTATTAGAATCTGAAATGGCTGGATTTTTTTCCTTTGAATTCGTTGGCTTGCCATATTTACGAGTGTATAGTTCTTTATAATAGTTATAGGTATTAACAAGATTTTTCCACTCACCACTTGAATCAAATAACACTACGACTGCAAAAACATTTTTCCCATCATCTGTTGCAGTTACACCAACTGTTGCATTACGACCTGTAAAGTCTCCTGTAAACAAAGTTAAATTGTTATCACTACCAATTGATGTAAATCCTTTTACTTTAAGCTTTTGACAGAAAGCCGTCATACTTCCTTCAATGGGATTGCCCTTAAACGAAAGATGCTCTTGCGCCATGATGTTGATTACAGCAAAGAGCACAGTGAATGTAATTAAAAATTTTCTCATATCGTGTATATTAACAGTAATCATCTATTCCGTCTTCGCCTTCCCATTCAAGCCCTTGCGCTAAAGTAAGAGCTTTTTGAGCACCTTGTTTTTCAAAGAAAGTTGTTCCTTCATGCACATATCTTCCGTCTTCAAATGTTACGGTAATCATTGAAAACTTCTTTATTCCATCATCTGCATGTGTGCTTATCACAAGGCGGTCATCTTTACATAGGGCAAAATCATCTATAAAATGTGTGGCATATTGGTTTTTAGTTATGACAGCTCCTTTTTCCAAATTGTTTAGATAAGAAGTCAATGGCTTATTTCCTATATCAGAAGGGCAAAGGGGGAATTCTGTTGGAGTATGCCAATCTCTTTGCATGGCGTTGGGAGTTAATGATTCGGTTAGATTATCTATATGAGAATCAATACTCATCACATCATTAATTTGTCTATGAATAACATTTTGGCTATATTGTTCTCTTTCAAAAGGGAATTTCTTATCATCTTTCTTATAAGGAGTAAAAATCCATTCCCCAATAATTCCACCTGAAGATTTTTCAGAATCTTTTTTCTTTGCCCATGCACACAATCTTTCGTAAGAGGCTTTTGCCTCTTCTGGCGTTACAGTTCTCATCCATTCATAATTTGGATTGTCATTTACAAATTCTTGTATGATTGACGGGTCATTTACAAAAGCCTCAATGCTTCCACAAAGATATTCTATTTTCTTTCGTGTTATCGGATTGTTTAACGCATTTTCTAACTTTGTCAGCCATCTAAGGTTTTGAGGTCTGTTATTCCTACGATTGGTATCAATATGGTCAACAATATGCTGAGGTGTGGGAGGTTCGCCAAGAAAAGCGAAAGCCACAATTCGATGTACCCGTTCTGAACCGATTTCCATATATCCGGTATTCTCATTAGGCTTCCCAAAAGTCCACGTATCATCATCTTTTCTTGTTCGTTTTCCTTCACGCGCATGGCGCAATACGGCTCCATTATCACGAACAGAGTATTGTTCTCCTTTATAAGAACATTCTTTTATTTCCCTGTAATCATTTAAAATAGAATCCATATTCATAGCCCATATAATTTTCCGTTTCAGTATTTTTTAGTTATCAAAAAAGCGCAGACAATCGCCATACGCTTCACGGTTCACCACAAACCATCATCAAATATGGGATGTCTGCGCCCGTATGGGTGCAGTCCCAATATTGATGATATGCTCTTTTTACTTGCGGTGGTGATTGTGAAGCTATTGAGCAATATGTCTTGGACACGGGTTTCCCCAATCCGAATACAAAAGTATAAAATTTCACTGAAAGACAGAAGGAAATATCCGAATTTAAGCTCCAATGTATCAATTTTATAACGGTTTATCTCTATATTAGGGATATTCAGTAAATGTCCCTAGAAAATACAATGGCATATGAAGATGACAAAGTATCATCACTTCATATGCCATTTTTATTGTCATTTTTCTGTATTTATCATATATTCTTACTCAACAGGACATGACGTTCCGGAAGAGGTCTGATGACCTCTTCTGATTCTGTCAGTAAAATCATGTCATGCCGCTTTGACTGCTCTGTTTCTGATCTTGTCTATCATCAGTACGGCATTTGCTGTATGTATTCCGAAGAAAATCCATAGGATTTCCGTCTTTCTCTTCCGTGCCTTTATCCTTGCGAGCGAGTAATGTTGCTTTTGAGTGCCGAAGCTTCCTTCAAGCCGGGTGGCCCTTTCTTTGGAGAGTTCACTTCTGAGAACCTTTCTCAAGGATTCATCCCTGGCCTCCCTTCCCTTGCGTACAAAGGAGGTGGATATTCCATATTTTGTACAGAACTTTCTGTTTGCATTATTGGCGTATATGGAATCGGCAGCCATGCATCTTACTCTTGCATTCATGAGCTTCTGCTGCATGCGGATGCAGTCCTTCAGGCGTATACCTTCATTGAAAGCCTTGAAAGAGAGGTGTTCGATGAACGATATACCGTCTATCTGTATGTTGTTTACCTTTGCACCGAACTCGACAGATTTTATTTCCTTGCCTCTTACAATAGGGCGTACATAATGACGGTCAATGCTGACAATACGGTCCCTGACCTTCCTGCTTTCAAACAAATCCTTTTCCTGTACAAGAACCTTTCTGATGATGGAAAGACGTTTCTGGTAATCCTGGGTATATCGGAGCGAGGTTCCATGTTCTCTATGGATTTCATCCCTCTGTATGAGAAGCTTTTCAAGGAGTCTGATCATACGGCGCTTGAGCATCCTTGTCCTTGAAGCCTTCCTCTTTCTTTTCTTGCAGTAGGACAGATAGGACTCCGCCACATCCGCATACTTGTTGCGCGGACGTCT
>NZ_JACOOD010000084.1:0-6192 GCF_014287405.1 Bacteroides sp. NSJ-48
ATAAAGAACTTCACCGGCAGCAAGGAACAGGAAAAGGCGAAGGTAGAGGAACTGAACCGCAAGTACGGGGAATCTTTCGGGTATTATAAAACACTTTCCGAATGGTATGATACCCTTATCCAAAAGAGCGAGGACTATGTACAGGTCCTGCTGCACCAGGCCAATGTCCAGAACCTTGTAAAAAAAGCTGCAGAAGCCGATGAAGAGGTGAATAAAATCAAGGCGCAGAAACCGGAAGAGGCGGAAAGCGCCATGGGTTTTTTCGGGAAATGGGGACAATATATCATGCAGTCAAGCATGGCAGAATCCGGGCAGTTCTATGATGCACAGGCTGCCATTAAGAAACATGATCAGGAAGCTTATGACATACTGTTGAAAAATGCCGAAAACAAACGCGACGGTTATCTGAAAAAAGCGGAGGAAGAGGTAAAGAAAGCGGCAGAAGCAGCCAAAAAAGGAAATATCGGCGGACATACCGACCCCGAACAGTCCGGGAAGAATCCGGAAGCGGAAGCCAAGCAACGGCTTGCCACAGAGCGCAGGCTGGCGCAGGATCTTGCCGCCCTGCAGGCCGAGAACCGGAAGGAAGAGATAGACCGTATGCAAGCCGGTACCGAAAAGAAACTGGCACAAATCGAATATGACTATAACGCCCGGAAAGAAGAAATAAACCGGCAGGAAGCCGACTGGAAGCGTGAGAACAAGGAAGCCGGTCTTTCCACCGGAGATAACGGACTTACCCGGGAGCAACAGGATGAACTTGAAAAAGCCCGTGCCTCAAACACCGAGTCAAGGAAAAAAGCGGAGGCGGACGTGTACAGGGAAGAGGCGGAAGCCATGCGTGACTATCTGAAGGAATACGGGACCTTCCAGCAGCAGAAACTGGCCATCGCTGAAGAATATGCCGAGAAAATCCGCAAGGCACAGTCCCAGGGAGAAAGGCTGACTTTGGAGAAGCAGCGTGATGCGGCTGTGCACAAAGTGGACATGGAAGCCCTTACCCAGAAGATAGACTGGGGAGCAGCGTTCGGGGATTTGACCGGTCTGCTTGCAGACCAGATGAAGAACCTGCTTGGCGAGCTTAAACAGTATGTCAAGACGGATGAGTTCAAAAAAACGGGAGCCGCAGACCAGCAGGTCGTTTACGATGCCATCGAACGGATTCAAAGCATGCTCCCCGGTGGCAACGGGACATTGGATTTTGCCCGGCTGCAAACGCAGATGCACGCTTTGGGGGATGCCGTAACACGCGTGCAAAATGCGGAACTGCAGCAGGAAGCGGCATTCATTCGGTTAAAAGCAGCGCAGACCGATTACAACAAGGCTCTTGAAAGCGGTAACCAGGCAGAAATAGAACGTACTAAAATCGCTCTTCAAATGGCCCAATCGTCCAGCATTTCAGCTGACGAAGAATACCTGAACGCCACCTCTGAAATGAAGGCGCTTGCCGGGGAGGTGAAAAGTGCCTCCCGGGACACGGTTGACGGGTTGAACATGGTATCCGACGGGTTGCACGGCTTTGCGAGCGGAACCTTGCAGGGATCATTTGAAGGAATCCAGAACATGCTTACCGGTCTTTCAAAACTGAATATCGGAGGCAAGGTCGGCGATGCCATCAGCCGGATGTCCGAAACCCTGTCAAGTGCCGGAGTCATCGGACAAATCATATCGGCCATTCTCTCCATACTGGATTTGCTGAAAGACGGTATTGGCCCGATTATCTCATCATTGATAGATACCATTTTCAATGCGATAACCGGAATACTCGACAATATCCTCAGCGGAGACCTGTTCAAACAGATAGGCGGTTCCCTTGTGAATGGTATCGGAGGACTGCTGAACACGGTGTCTTTCGGAGGTTTCAACAAACTGTTCGGCATCGGCGGGAACGCCAGGGAAGTGCAGGCGGCTATAGACCGTCTTACGGACCGGAACGAGAAACTGCAGACTTCCATCGAAGACCTGACCGATACCATTAAGGCAAGCAAGGGGACAAAATCGGTGGAAGCTTACCGGGATGCTTACAAATACCAAAAAGAAACGAATGCAAACTATCTGCAGATAGCAAAGGAACAGGCACGCTACAGCGGAAGTCACCACAGCTGGAACTACTACTGGGGCGGTTTCAACCAGGCACAGATAGACAAACTGAGCGGACAGATCGGCCGCCAGTGGGACGGGAACCTGTGGAGCCTGAGCCCGGAGGAAATGAAGGCACTGCGCAGCAACGTGGATATGTGGACGCAAATCCAGAATACCGGTAAGGGAGGCTATGGCGGGCGACTGACCGAGAAACTGGATGACTACATAGACCAGGCCGGCAAGCTGGAGGAACTGACCGACCAGCTGTATGAAGGGCTGACGGGCATTTCGTTCGACGGTATGTACAGCAGCTTCATCGACAACCTGATGAACATGAAGTACGGTGCCAAGGATGCGGCGGAGGATATATCCGAGTACTTCATGCGGGCGATGCTGAGCAACAAGATCGGTGAGATGTACAGCGACAAACTGAAAGGCTGGTGGGAGAAGTTCGGCAAGGCCATGGAGGACAACGAACTGACCGAGGCGGAACGGAACGCGCTGATGGAAGAGTACATGCAGTATATGGATGAAGCCCTTGCCCTGCGTGACAACCTGGCGGCAGCCACCGGTTATGACAAGACGCAGCAGGGCGGTACGAGCCAAAGTGCGAAAGCGGGCGGCTTTACGGCCATGACGCAGGACCAGGGCACGAAGCTGGAGGGCATGTTCACCGGCGGGCTGCAGCACTGGAGCAGCATGGACGACCGGCTGGAAAGCGTGGTGGAGAAGATGGACACGGCTGAAGGGCATCTGGCCCGGATAGCCGAGAACACCGGTGTGAGCGCCGGACACCTGGGCGAACTGAAGGAAGTGATAAAGAAAATGATACGTGACGGACTAAAAGTGAAGTGATATGGGCAATATACTGAGCGGACTGGTGCTGGTGAACGGCACGGACATCTGGACGGAATACGGCGTGTTCCTGGTGGAAGACCGACGCGGGGGCATGGAGAACCTGACGGCCATCCTGACCCCGAGCAAGGCCAAGAAGGATACGGCTGTGGACATACGGGAAGAGCACGGGGAAAAATACAGCCCCGTGCTGACCCCACGGAATGAAGCGCGTGACGTGACGCTGCATTTTGCGCTTTACAACAAGACCCAGGCAGGCTGGATGAAGCAGTACTTTGCCTTTGTGAATTTCCTGAAGCAAGGGAAGGACGGCTGGCTGGAGATCCGTTTCCCCCAGCTGGATCTGCAGCTGCGGGTGAAGTATGCCGACTGTACGAAGTTCACCCCGCTGACCTATCTGTGGACGGAAGGTGTGCATGCCGGAAAGTTCCGGGTAAAGTTCCGGGAACCGAAACCGATTATATAACCATTCAAACGCTATTAGAATATGCTTCTAACGATATATGATAAAGCCGGAACCAAGCGTGCGGATGTGGCCGTGAACGACAGCTCGACGCAAAGCAAGGAAGTGCAGGGAGACAATGTGCTTTCCCTGTCGTTCAGCTATTATGCCTTCCTGCCCCTGGACGTGAACGACTACACGGACTATCTGGGCGAACGGTACTGGCTGACAGAACGCTACACGCCGAAGCAGGTGAGCGATGGTGAATGGGAGTATAACCTGAAGCTGTACGGTATCGAGAGCCTGATCAAGCGGTTCCTGGTGCTGGAGACGACGGACGGGGACACCAACCCCCTGTTTACCCTGACGGCCACGCCCCGCGAGCATGTGGCGATGGTGGTGAAGGCTATCAATAACGGCATGGGCCACATTACTGACTGGAAGACGGGTACGGTGGAAGGTACGGAGCTGATCACGATAGACTACGAGGGGATGTACTGCGACGAAGCGCTGAAAGCCATCGCGGAAAAGGCAGGCGGCAAGGTGGAATGGTGGGTTGAGGGGCAGACTGTGAACGTGTGCCGCTGCGAACACGGGGAAGAAATCACCCTTGGCTATGGCAAGGGGCTGACCTCCCTGGAAAGAGATACGAGCAACACGGCCAAATTCTATACGCGCCTGTTCCCGGTAGGCTCGACCCGCAACATCGATGCGGAGAAATACGGCAGCCCGCGTCTGATGCTTCCCGGCGGCAGGAAGTACATCGAGCAGGGCGTGGAGGAATATGGCATCTATGACCATTACGAGCAGGATGCTTTCAGCGGCATCTTCCCCCGTCGGGTCGGTACGGTGAGCTCGGTTCGCAGCGAGGAGGTGGCAGACGATGAAGGAAACAAATTCACCGTCTATTATTTCCGGGACGGGGAACTGGACTTTGACCCCAACCTGTACGAGCTGGCGGGTGAGACAAAACGTGTGTCGTTCCAGACAGGCGACCTGGCCGGACTCGGGGAGAGTGACGACCACTATTTTGAGGTGAACTACGACAGCGCGGCACGTGAATTCGAACTGATCACCATCTGGCCCTACGATGACGACACCCAGCTGCCGGGCGGCAAGCTGGTGCCCCGAGCAGGCGACACCTATATCCTGTGGAATATCCGGATGCCGGATGAGTATTACCGGCTGGCCGAAGAGGAGTTTGCGGTTGCGGTGGACGAGTACAACCGGGACCACTGGCTGGACATTGCCGCCTACAAAGCCCCGACAGACCCGGTATACATCGAGGAGCACGGCATAGACCTGTTTGTGGGCAGACGGGTGAAGCTGGAGAGCCGGAAGTATTTCCCGGAAAAAGGCTACCGTCAGAGCCGTATCACCAAGATCAGCCGCAAGGTGAACGAACCCGGGCAGATGGACATCGAGATAAGCGATGCGCTGCAGGTGGGCAAGTTCGACAAGGTGACGGACAGCATCGGTGCGCTGAAAAGCTATACGAAATCAAAGACGGAAGGCGCTGCCCTTCCGGACATCATACGAAGCTGGGACAAGACGCTGCCCACGGACAACAACCTGTTTTCCGCCCGGCGCAGCCAGAAAGAGTTCCTGAGCAAGAACCAGCCGGACACAGCCAAAGAGTCCATCCGCTTCCTGAAGGGTGTGAGCTTTGGCGAGGCTGCTGGCGGCAAGCCCTGCGGCATCGTGGATGGTGAGGGCAATGCCGAATACTTGACTGCCGTGATCCGCGAACTGCTGCGCAGCACGGAGTTTGTGGACGGGCTGACCGGTGAGGGCTGGCAGCTGTGGATTGACCAGCTGACCGGACTGACAAACCTGACGGTGGACAAAGTGACTGCCCGGCAAAGCCTGGTGGCGCTGGAACTGCTGATCGAGAAGGTGCGCAGCGTGTGCGGCCAGCTGGTGGTGTCCGCTGCCAACGGCAAGATCAAGGACGTGGTGAAGCAGGGCGACAACTACCGCATCGTGTTTGAGCAGGAATCGGGCTTTGTGGCCCATGACCTGATGCGCTGTGCGGTTACGGGTGGTAAGAAACTAAAAGCATACTGGGTGGAGGTGGCTTCGGTGATAGCCGGCGGTGTGCTGGTCCCGGTAAGCGAGTTTGGCGGGGTGAAGCCGGAGGCAGGCGATGAGTGCGTGCTGATGGGCAACACCGAAAACCCGCTCCGGCAGAACCTTATATCCATTGCGGCCACGGAGGACGGGCAGCCCCGTATCGACATTCTGGACGGTGTGAAGGCCAAGAACTTCAACGGCTGCCTTCGTTGCCGGCTGGGTAAGCTGGACGGCATCAGGAGCAGCGCTTTCCCGGCAGACAAACAGCCGAAAGGAAACGGCCTGTATGCCGACAACGTGTGGCTGAAGGGTACGTTCGTGTTGATGACGGGCGAGGACATCCTGACGCGGTTTGAGATAACCGAGGGGAAAATCCATTCAGCCGTGGAAAGCTTGCGCAAGGAAATACGCGAAGAACAGAGTTATCTGGACAACAGCAGTTTTGCCGCCGGCATGGACAAATGGAAGACGGGCAGCAAGGCTACGCTGTTCACCCTGGGCGGACGCTGGATCTGGGCGAACGGCGGTCCTTACGGTACGAAGCCGGACGGCCATGCCGAGATACGGACCGACGGCAAGGTGCCTTATGCCTATATCCGGAACAGCTATATCATGCAGAAACTGGAGGACTTCCGGCTGGTACCGGAGTACCGGCAGACGAACAGCCAGGGCGAACGGGTGCCCGGCGTGGTGTATCTGTCGTTCAGCTACCGGGTTATCAAGGCCGGAAGGTTGAAAAT
>NZ_JACOOD010000085.1:0-5789 GCF_014287405.1 Bacteroides sp. NSJ-48
AAGTTGTCTATAAGCACATCCGGAAGGATGGCACGAAGGAGTTGTGCGGGTTTCATAAAACAAAGGTAAGCAAAGATAGCTAATTTTAAAACTTACCAACCAGATATTTCCGCTGAGCCCTTTTTTCTTATATAGACTTGCTAAATTATATGCTTAAATATAAAATCCCTCAGATTGTTACGTTGACCCATATTTCCGCTGAGCCCTCTTTTACGCAAACTGAGTATTAAAAACAAAAAAGACCGCCAAGAGTGGAAGCCTCCTAACAGTCTAAATCTTCATCAGTAGCGGGACCCGGGATTGAACCGGGGACCTCATGATTATGAATCATGCGCTCTAACCAGCTGAGCTATCCCGCCATTGTTTCTTGATTGCGGGTGCAAAGATATAGCTTTTCTTTAAACTGCCAAAATTTTCAGGCGTATTTTTTTGTCGCATATTTTATGATTTGAGATAAAAAAACTTTTTACTCTTATTGTTTTGTATCTATTGTATAACATTATCAACGTTTTAACTTTGAATAGAAAGCAAATGAGAATAAAATCAATGAATTATTTTTTCTAATTAGAAAAAAGTATTTATCTTGGCTGGCGCAATAAAAGCAGAATAGACTATGGAAAGGGAAAAAATACATTTGGAATATCTCTTGAATGCGACTTCTAAAAGTATTCTTTGGACAGCAATAAGTACTCCTACAGGTTTGGAGGGTTGGTTTGCAGACAAGGTGCAATCGGATGATAAGATAGTGTCTTTCTTTTGGGGAAAGACAGAGAAACGCGATGCTGAAATCATTGCAGTGCGTGCATACTCTTTTATCCGTTTTCGTTGGTTGGATAATGAAAAACCGCGTGAGTATTTCGAATTAAAGATGACAAACAATGAGTTAACCAATGATTTTGTACTTGAAATAACAGATTTCACCAATGCAGACGAAGCAAATGATTTGCGTGAATTGTGGGAATCTCAGGTAGATACCTTGCGTAGAACATGCGGTTTTTAGTTAACTTTCAATTAAAAATTTCCCGTACTCCCTTTTTTGTGCTACTTTTGTGCGTTTATTGCATGAAACAAGTAAAATGCTGCGCATAAAAAAGTTAGATATATTTATTTTAAAGAGCTTTTGCATGCTCTTTATGGGCACTTTCTTTATCTGCCTTTTCATCTTCATGATGCAGTTCCTGTGGAAATATGTAGACGAAATGGTGGGAAAAGGATTGGAGATGAATGTTCTTGCCCAATTTTTTTTCTATTCGGCGCTGACGCTGGTGCCGGCTTCATTGCCTTTGGCTATTTTGCTGGCAGCTCTTATCACTTTTGGCAATTTTGGAGAGCGGTTTGAATTGCTTGCCATGAAAGCGGCAGGTATTTCTTTGCTTAAGATTATGCGTCCGCTGATAATTTTCATATCCATTATTTGCTGCGTTTCCTTTTATTTTCAGAATGTTATTGGTCCTAAAGCGCAGACTAAGTTATGGACATTGCTGGTATCCATGAAGCAGAAGTCGCCCGAAGTGGACATTCCCGAAGGAGTGTTTTATGATGAGATAGACGGGTATAACCTTTACGTAAAGCATAAAAACCGTAAGACAGGTATGCTGTACGATGTATTGATTTATAATTTCGAGAAAGGGTTTGAGAATGCGCAGATTATCAAATCGGATTCCGGCAGATTGGAAATGACAGCGGACAAACAGCATCTTTATCTTCACCTTTACAGCGGTGAGCAGTTTGAAAATCTGAAGTCGCAGAGCATGAATCAGAAAAATGTGCCTTATCGTCGGGAAGCGTTCGTTGAGAAGCATGCGATTATAGAGTTCAACTCGGATTTCAATATGGTGGATGCCGGATTTATGAGCAACCAATCCAATAGCAAGGATATGAAAATGTTGCAGGCCGGCATTGATTCTATGAAGGTGCAGAACGATAGCATCGGGCGTACTTATTATAAAGAGGCTATGGCGAGTACTTATAAGGCGACCTCCAATACGCTGAGTAAGGCTGATACGATAAAAATAGAATCTGCGACTTTGGGTAGCTATGATGTGGACAGTCTGTTTAATGTGGCTACTTTAATGCAGAAACAGAAGATAATGTCTACGGCTGTCAGCCGTGCGGAGAGTGCTGCAAGTGATTGGAGTTTCAAGGGTTTCAATATATCGCAGACAGAAAACAGTTTGAGGCGCCATATGACTTCCTGGCACGAGAAACTGACGCTTTCGTTGGCATGCCTTATTTTCTTCTTCATCGGTGCACCGTTGGGTGGTATCATTCGTAAAGGCGGTTTGGGTATGCCTGTAGTAGTGTCCGTGCTTATTTTTATCATCTATTACATTATCAACAATACGGGTTATAAGATGGCTCGTGACGGTAAATGGATTGTGTGGATGGGTATGTGGACCAGTACAGCTGTGCTGGCGCCATTGGGTGCATTCCTTACTTATAAATCCAATAATGATTCGGTGGTGCTGAATGCTGATGCCTATGTTAATTGGTTTAAAAAGATAGCAGGTATCCGCAGTGTCCGCCATTTGTTCCGGAAAGAAGTGATTATTCACGATCCTGATTATGTACGTTTGCCGGGAGAACTTCAGCGGCTGTCGGCGGATTGCCGTGCGTATGCCGAAAAGAAAACTCTGATGCGAGCGCCCAATTATTTCAGATTATGGATGAACGATGCGCCACACGATGAGGAGGTGGTGGCTCTCAATGAACGGTTGGAAACTTTGATAGACGAGATGTCTAACACAAGGTCTATACCGTTGTTGACAGCATTGAATAATTACCCGGTAATAGCTGTTCATGCCCATGTGCGTCCTTTCCGTAATTATTGGTTGAATATGCTGTGTGGAGCGATAGTGCCTGTCGGCTTGTTCTTTTATTTCCGTATTTGGGCATTCCGTATCCGCTTGAATAAGGACATGGAGCGGATTATCCACACAAACGAAGAGATACAGAATATTATAAAAGTCAATCAGAATAAATAATAAAGATATGGAAAAAGTAAAGTTAAATACGATAGAGGAGGCCATTGAAGATTTTAAGACTGGCAATTTCGTGATTGTAGTCGATGATGAAGATCGTGAAAATGAAGGCGACTTGATTATTGCAGCAGAAAAGATAACATCGGAAAAAGTGAATTTTATGCTGAAGCATGCACGTGGAGTATTGTGTGCTCCGATTACGGTGTCTCGTTGCAAAGAGCTGGATTTACCTCATCAGGTAACGGACAATACCTCGGTATTGGGTACTCCTTTTACGGTGACTGTCGATAAATTAGAAGGTTGTACAACCGGTGTTTCTGCAGCAGACCGTGCTGCAACCATTCAGGCACTGGCCGATCCGCTTTCCACTCCGGCTACTTTCGGTCGCCCCGGACATATCAATCCTTTGTATGCGCAGGAGAAAGGGGTATTACGTCGTGCTGGTCATACCGAGGCTACGATTGATATGTGTCGTTTGTCGGGTTTCTATCCTGCCGGCGCGCTTATGGAGATCATGAACGAAGACGGTACGATGGCACGTTTGCCCGAATTGCGTAAAATGGCAGATGAATTTAATTTGAAACTGATTTCTATCCGCGATATGATAGCTTACCGTTTGCAACAGGAATCTATCGTAGAAAAAGGTGTAGAGGTGGATATGCCGACAGAGCATGGACATTTCCGCTTGATTCCTTTCCGTCAGAAGTCCAACGGATTGGAGCATGTGGCCTTGTTTAAGGGTACTTGGGCTCCCGATGAACCGGTATTGGTGCGTGTACATTCTTCCTGTGCTACGGGAGATATCTTCGGTTCCATGCGTTGTGATTGCGGCGAGCAGTTGCACAAGGCGATGGAGGTGATAGAAAAAGCCGGTAAAGGAGTTATCGTATATCTCAACCAGGAAGGCCGGGGCATTGGTCTGATGGAAAAAATGAGAGCGTATAAACTTCAGGAAGACGGTATGGATACAGTAGATGCCAACATTTGTCTCGGACATTTGGCAGATGAACGCGATTATGGTGTGGGGGCTCAGATACTGCGTGAATTGGGGGTGCATAAGATGCGTCTGCTTACAAACAATCCGGTGAAACGTGTCGGTTTGGAAGCTTATGGCCTGGAGATTGTAGAGAATGTATCGGTTGAAACCACTCCGAACCAGTATAACGAGCGTTACTTGCGTACGAAGAAAGAGCGTATGGGACACACTCTCCATTTTAGTAAGTAACTGTCTTTTTGTTTTATTATATCAAAGAAAATCGTTTATTTTGCAACCGGATTTGCATAACAACCATTAAATAGAAATAGAATGAACCAATTATCAGACCGTTTGAATAGCTTGTCGCCCTCTGCGACGCTGGCTATGTCTCAAAAAAGTGCAGAGTTGAAAGCTCAAGGTGTAGACGTAATTAATTTAAGTGTCGGAGAACCTGATTTTAATACACCCGACCACATTAAAGAGGCTGCAAAAAAGGCGATAGACGATAACTTCTCTCGCTATTCTCCCGTTCCGGGTTATCCAGCTCTACGTAATGCTATCGTAGAAAAATTGAAGAAGGAGAATGGTCTGGACTATACAGTTGCGCAAATTTCTTGTGCTAATGGAGCTAAACAGTCGGTTTGCAATGCCATTCTGGTATTGGTGAACCCAGGTGATGAAGTGATTGTGCCTGCGCCGTATTGGGTCAGCTATCCTGAAATGGTAAAGCTGGCAGAAGGTAAGCCGGTGATTGTCACAGCGGGCATTGAGCAGGACTTTAAGATTACACCGGCTCAATTGGAGGCTGCTATTACGCCAAAAACCAAAGCACTAATTCTCTGTTCTCCTTCCAATCCTACGGGGTCTGTATATAGCAAGGAGGAATTGGCCGGATTGGTTGCTGTGTTGGCAAAGCATCCGCAGGTAATTGTCATAGCTGATGAAATTTATGAACATATCAATTATATCGGTAAGCACCAGAGCATTGCACAGTTCTCTGAAATGAAGGATCGTACAGTGATTGTAAACGGTGTTTCCAAGGCTTATGCCATGACAGGTTGGCGTATTGGTTTCATTGCAGGACCGGAATGGATTGTAAAGGCTTCTAACAAATTGCAGGGGCAGTACACATCAGGGCCGTGTTCTGTATCTCAGAAAGCCGCTGAAGCTGCTTATACGGGAACGCAGGCTCCGGTGGAAGAGATGCGTAAGGCTTTTGAACGCCGTCGCGACCTTATTGTGAAACTGGCTAAGGAAGTACCGGGATTCGAAGTAAATGTACCGGAAGGTGCTTTCTACTTGTTCCCGAAATGTAGCTCATTCTTCGGTAAGTCTGCCGGTGACCGTAAGATTGAGAATTCGGATGATTTGGCTATGTACTTGTTGGAAGTAGCTCATGTAGCTTGTGTAGGCGGCACATCGTTTGGTGCTCCCGAATGTATTCGCATGAGTTATGCTACCAGCGATGAGAATATTGTGGAAGCTATTAGCCGCATTAAGGAAGCATTGTCAAAGCTGGTATAATCTTTTGATGACAGAAGTTCATCTCAGGTGTATGGGGTGTAACTCTGCAATATAAAAAGCCAACTAATTCACGTTTGAAATGTATTGTGGATTGGTTGGCTTCTTTGTATATTTAGATATTTCACGCAAAAAACGGGTTTGGCCAGTATAGATAAAGATGTATATTTTCTTCTTGGCACTGAGTCTTTTTAGGGACATTCATTAAATATTACAAAATTAGCCAACTAATTCATACACAAATTATTGCGAATTAGTTGGCTTTTTTGTATCTTTAGGTATTCCCCCGAAAACAAGGTTTGACGGCCAAA
>NZ_JACOOD010000086.1:0-5556 GCF_014287405.1 Bacteroides sp. NSJ-48
TTTGGCCGTCAAACCTTGTTTTCGGGGGAATACCTAAAGATACAAAAAAGCCAACTAATTCGCAATAATTTGTGTATGAATTAGTTGGCTAATTTTGTAATATTTAATGAATGTCCCTAAAAAAAGTGTCCGGGACCACCGCCCCGGACACCTATCCTCATAAAACCAGTTAATAGAATTGATGTATATCATCACGATATATTTTTATTGCAGCAACCAAAGGTAGCAGCAATCTCAATTACAGCTACAAAATTAGGTAAAACAATCTAATAAAAAAAGCAAAAAAAAGACTGAGTCAATATGAACCAGTCTTTTAACTTTTTTATCCAATATATACAGGCTTGTTTTTACTTCTGCCGTATATATACATTTATCGGCGTCCCCGTCAGATTCCATTTCTCACGCATTTTATTTTCAAGGAAACGTCTATATGGTTCCTTTACATATTGCGGCAAATTAGCAAAATAAACGAAAGAAGGAATTTGCGTATTCGGCAACTGCGTAATGTATTTTATTTTGATATACTTACCTTTGATGGCAGGGGGCGGATAAGCCTCTATAAGCGGCAACATCTCTTCATTCAAGCGGGCAGTCGGTATGCGTATCATACGGTTCTCATATACAGTACGGGCTTCTTCCAATACTTTCAGGATACGCTGTTTGGTCAATGCCGAAGCAAAAATTATCGGAAAATCGACAAAAGGAGCAAAACGGTTGCGGATTGCATTCTCAAAAGTCTTCATTACTTTCACCGTTTTATCTTCCACCAAATCCCACTTGTTTACAACTACCACCAGCCCTTTGGAGTTTTTCTGGATAAGTGAGAAGATATTCAAATCCTGACTCTCGATACCGCGTGTAGCATCCAGCATCAAAATGCAGACATCTGAATTTTCGATAGAACGGATAGAACGGATAACCGAATAATATTCCAAATCTTCGTTCACCTTGTTCTTCTTGCGAATACCCGCCGTATCTACCAAATAGAAATCAAAGCCAAACTTATTGTAACGGGTATAGATTGAGTCACGAGTCGTTCCCGCTATTTCCGTCACGATATTGCGGTCCTCACCGATGAAAGCATTAACGATAGATGACTTTCCGGCATTCGGACGTCCCACTACCGCAAAACGGGGAATATCCTCATCCAGAATTTCATCAGACTCTTTCTTGAAATTCTCAACGATAAGGTCCATCAAATCGCCCGTACCGCTACCGGTCACTGCCGAAATACAGTATGGATCGCCCAAACCCAGACTATAAAATTCGGGAGCATTATATTGCAACTCATTATTATCGGTCTTGTTCGCAACCAATAAAACCGGCTTTTTGGTACGGCGCAAAATGGAAGCTACCTGCAAATCCAAATCCGTCACTCCGTTCATCACATCCACTACGAACAGAATAACATCCGCTTCGTCCACAGCCATTAACACCTGCTTGCGTATTTCCTCTTCAAAAATATCATCTGAGTTCACAACCCAGCCACCGGTATCTACAACCGAAAATTCGCGCCCCAGCCATTCGGACTTTCCATATTGACGGTCACGTGTTGTTCCTGCCTCTTCGTTAACAATAGCCTGTCTTGTTTTGGTCAGGCGATTAAATAATGTAGACTTTCCCACATTGGGACGTCCTACGATTGCAACTAAATTTCCCATAGGTTACACTCTTTGTTTTTTGCGACTGTCACAGTCGTATGAATATTAGTCCAGCTGATAACCGAAGTTACGCAGTTCCTTGTCCGAACTGCGCCAATCCTTGTCAACCTTCACAAATGTCTCCAGGAATATTGTTTTCCCGAAGAATCTCTCCAAATCACGGCGAGCCTCGGTGGCCACTTTTTTCAGGGCCTTCCCCTGCTTACCGATGATAATACCTTTCTGCGAATCACGTTCAACGTATATCACAGCATTGATATGTATCTTCTTTTCTTCTTCCTTGAATTGCTCTACAACAACCTCTACCGAATAGGGTATCTCCTTGTCATAATATAACAGTATCTTTTCGCGGATAATCTCGTTTACAAAAAAACGGGCCGGTTTGTCCGTCCACTGATCCTTATCGAAATAAGGGGGAGAATCCGGCAACAACTCCTTTATCCGCTTCATCACGTAATCCACATTAAACTTGGTGGCAGCCGAAATAGGAATAATCTCTGCGTTCGGCAACAATTCTTTCCACGCCTCCACCAGTTCCACCAGCTTTTCCTGATTGCTCAAATCAATTTTATTGACGAGCAACAATACAGGTACTTCCATGCGGCTTACTTTCTCCACAAAATCATTATGCTTGTCAGGTGTCTCGACCACATCCGTCACATACAGCAACACATCTGCATCTGTCAATGCCGAAGTGGAGAAGTTCAGCATAGACTCTTGCAATTTATAAGTAGGTTTCAGTACGCCCGGCGTATCCGAAAATACAATCTGCATATCATCCGTATTATATATACCCATAATCCGATGACGGGTGGTCTGCGCTTTGAAAGTGGCTATTGAAATACGCTCACCTACCAGTGCATTCATCAATGTAGACTTACCTACATTGGGATTTCCCACAATATTGACAAAACCTGCTTTATGCATAATCCTCACGTATTTGAATTGAGACAAAAAAACGCATCGAATCGAAATAGGATGCGTCTTTTTATCATATTTTGTTTGTAACGGTTACATTACTGTTTCTTACCGTCATAACCCCATTTCACGTAAACAGCTCCCCAGGTAAATCCTGCTCCGAATGCCGTAAAGATAAGGTTATCTCCTTTCTTCAGCTTCTCTTCAAAGTCCCAGATACAAAGCGGAAGCGTACCTGCGCTCGTATTACCGTAGCGGTCGATATTTATCAGCACTTTCTCATGAGGAACTTCCAAGCGGTGCGCCACAGCATCGATTATGCGCAGATTGGCCTGATGGGGAACCACCCAGTCAATCGTATCTTTTGTCAGATTATTCTTTTCTGCAATCGCAGCGCTTATATCCGACATGTTGGATACTGCATATTTAAATACCGTGCGACCCTCCTGATAAAGGTAATGCATGTGATTGTCTATCGTGAAATAAGAAGGAGGACAAACAGAACCGCCGGCTTTCAGATGCAGGAAAGGCAATCCCTTTCCGTCTGTTCTAAGCATAGCATCCATAACGCCCAGTTCTTCTGTTGTCGGTTCCATCATAAAGGCAGCCGCACCGTCACCGAAAATCGGACAGGTAGCACGGTCTGTATAGTTCACGATTGACGACATCTTGTCTGCACCTACAATAATAACTTTCTTGTATCTACCCGAACGGATAAAGTTCGCAGCCGTCTCCATCATATAAAGGAAACCGCAACAAGCGGCAGACATATCAAATGCAAAGGCATTTTTCAATCCAAGCTTGTCGCACAAGATAGATGCAATAGAGGGGAATTGATAGTCCGGAGTGGAAGTAGCGACAATCACCAGGTCGATGTCATCCGGATTGGAACCGGTACGCTGCATCAATTGCTTTGCAGCCTTACGTGCCATGTATGATGTGCCCAAACCCTCTTCATTCAGGATGTGTCTTTCCTTAACTCCGATACGGGTCATAATCCATTCATCATTGGTATCTACCATTTTGGATATCTCGTCATTTGTCAAGATATAATCAGGCACATAACCGCCGACTCCTGTAATTACTGCATTTATTTTTTCCATTAATCTTGTTTACTTATAAAGATACTTAAACAACGGCAGTCTAAAAAGGTTTGTTCATTGAATGCTACAAATCTTTT
This sequence comes from Bacteroides sp. NSJ-48, assembly GCF_014287405.1. NCBI lineage: Bacteria > Pseudomonadati > Bacteroidota > Bacteroidia > Bacteroidales > Bacteroidaceae > Bacteroides > Bacteroides sp. NSJ-48. The sequence continues at coordinate 3,760 of NZ_JACOOD010000086.1, forward strand.
CAGACGCCCGATATTCAAGTATAAGTTTAGTCAAACTGCCCAATTAAACAGCAGCTTCTTTCTCTACTGCCAGCTTACCACGATAGTAGCCACATGCGCCACATACAGTGTGATATACATGCCATTCACCGCAATTCGGACAAATAGCCAGTGTAGGAGCTACTGCTTTATCATGAGTTCTTCTCTTTGCAGTTCTTGTTTTTGACTGTCTTCTCTTAGGATGTGCCATTTTCTTTAATCTTTAATTGTTATCTAATATTTTTTTTAATTCGTCCCAACGCGGGTCTACCGCTGTTTCCGTATCATCATTTGCAAGTTCATCGCTGTCCTCCGGAACAAAAGAATCTTCATCCATCTCATCATCCGGGGTAGTACGCAAATGCTTGCTCAATTTACTACTCATTGCCTTGTTGCATTTGCCCGGAGCGTGTACATGCTTCATCGGGATTGCCAAGGCTATAAACTCATACATGAACCACGCCACATTGATTTCTCCTTCTTCTTCAGGGATGACAATCAGATTATCACCCTCTTCGGCATATTCATGTCCGAACTTCACCAGCAACTTATCTGTAGAACTTACCGGCTGTTCCATGTCATCCAAACAGCGATCGCATGGAACCCACACCATTCCGTCTGTCTGAAAATTCAATTCGAAAGCACGAGATGTTTTCTTTACAACCAAAACAACATTGACTTTGCCCTTCTGCACTTCCGGACCGTCAATATTAGCGAAGAAAAGATTATCCAATACAAATTCATATTTGCATGAATCTGCCTGCATACCTTTCAAATCGATTTTGTATTTATCAAACTTTCCCAAAGCTTCTTTTATTTATTCGGGCGACAAAGATACAAATAATTATCCTCATTATGTAGTAATTAGAACAAAATATTCAATTTTTATATTCATTTCACCCTGTTTCGGTTACCGATAAGACTGATTTATATGGTATAAAAGGAAGCGTAACAGTACACAAAGAGGGAAATATTACTTTTCGCAACAGAGAATACGAAGGATTCTTTCAGAAATAAAAACAGAAAGACATGAGGACATGCTTATCAAAAAGGCGATAGGATACAGTTGGAATATAATGTGCAACCGGTAATTTCAGGCAAAAGAGCATAAATTCCCTAAAAGCAGGAACACAGCTTAGCCTGCTCTTGCGCCTGTATAGCAAATCTTCTTTATTAAAGGGATAGAGTGAAGTAAAGGGTTAGCTCAGTACCCGAAATACGCTGTGATACGGATATGATAAGATATAAGTTCCAGCATCCCTATGGGATACTCATTCGGTACGGGAAAGGAAAGGGAGATTTCAAAACCTGTTTAAAGAGACATAAATAAAACTTCTTCCCACATAGGAGACAGAGCATTTTTTTAGACATAAGAACAGAAAGACATAAGAGGAGATGCTTGCCAGATATATGATGTGATACGGGTATGATACGATATAGTACCCTAAAAACAAAGAAAGAAAAATACTTCACAAGTATAAGAATAATCCCCACTAAAAAACTACTGAGCCACTAAAAATCTATTGACCCCAAGAAAACAAGCAAAACAAAGCAAGCAAAACAAGGCAAGGCAGACAAATGAACTTAACTTCTCTGTTCGGAATGATAACCAGAAAACAAGAAAGCCCCTGCATCTTCCGATACAAGGGCTTCTCTCTAAAAAAACGGCGACTACCTACTCTCCCACTGTTACGCAGTACCATCGGCGTGACTGAGCTTAACTTCTCTGTTCGGAATGGGAAGAGGTGGAACCTCAGTGCTATAGTCACCTGAATAAGG
>NZ_JACOOD010000087.1:0-2049 GCF_014287405.1 Bacteroides sp. NSJ-48
AAAAAAAACTTCCGAAAATATTTGGAAGATATACTTAAAAGTTTTTACCTTTGCATCCGCTTTCCTGAAAAGAAAGCCGACATAAAAGAAGCGATCTTTGAAGAGATTTACATAAACAATACAAGTAGTACAAGAGCAAGACTTGTTTCTAAAAAAGAAACAGTCTTGGGTAAAATAAAAAGAACCGTCATTACTTATTAAATAGGTAATAGATACTTTTTAAATTCGAGCGTCCTGAACAGAGCAACAACCATTCCTATATGGAATGATTAACAATACTTTTACAATGAAGAGTTTGATCCTGGCTCAGGATGAACGCTAGCTACAGGCTTAACACATGCAAGTCGAGGGGCAGCATCATCAAAGCTTGCTTTGATGGATGGCGACCGGCGCACGGGTGAGTAACACGTATCCAACCTGCCGACAACACTGGGATAGCCTTTCGAAAGAAAGATTAATACCGGATGGCATAGTTTTCCCGCATGGGTTGACTATTAAAGAATTTCGGTTGTCGATGGGGATGCGTTCCATTAGGCAGTTGGCGGGGTAACGGCCCACCAAACCTACGATGGATAGGGGTTCTGAGAGGAAGGTCCCCCACATTGGAACTGAGACACGGTCCAAACTCCTACGGGAGGCAGCAGTGAGGAATATTGGTCAATGGACGAGAGTCTGAACCAGCCAAGTAGCGTGAAGGATGACTGCCCTATGGGTTGTAAACTTCTTTTATACGGGAATAAAGTGAGCCACGTGTGGCTTTTTGTATGTACCGTATGAATAAGGATCGGCTAACTCCGTGCCAGCAGCCGCGGTAATACGGAGGATCCGAGCGTTATCCGGATTTATTGGGTTTAAAGGGAGCGTAGGCGGGTTGTTAAGTCAGTTGTGAAAGTTTGCGGCTCAACCGTAAAATTGCAGTTGATACTGGCGACCTTGAGTGCAACAGAGGTAGGCGGAATTCGTGGTGTAGCGGTGAAATGCTTAGATATCACGAAGAACTCCGATTGCGAAGGCAGCTTACTGGATTGTAACTGACGCTGATGCTCGAAAGTGTGGGTATCAAACAGGATTAGATACCCTGGTAGTCCACACAGTAAACGATGAATACTCGCTGTTGGCGATATACAGTCAGCGGCCAAGCGAAAGCATTAAGTATTCCACCTGGGGAGTACGCCGGCAACGGTGAAACTCAAAGGAATTGACGGGGGCCCGCACAAGCGGAGGAACATGTGGTTTAATTCGATGATACGCGAGGAACCTTACCCGGGCTTAAATTGCAACTGACGGAACCGGAAACGGTTCTTTCTTCGGACAGTTGTGAAGGTGCTGCATGGTTGTCGTCAGCTCGTGCCGTGAGGTGTCGGCTTAAGTGCCATAACGAGCGCAACCCTTATCGATAGTTACTAGCAGGTCATGCTGAGGACTCTATTGAGACTGCCGTCGTAAGATGTGAGGAAGGTGGGGATGACGTCAAATCAGCACGGCCCTTACGTCCGGGGCTACACACGTGTTACAATGGGGGGTACAGAAGGCAGCTACACGGCGACGTGGTGCTAATCCCAAAAGCCTCTCTCAGTTCGGATTGGAGTCTGCAACCCGACTCCATGAAGCTGGATTCGCTAGTAATCGCGCATCAGCCACGGCGCGGTGAATACGTTCCCGGGCCTTGTACACACCGCCCGTCAAGCCATGAAAGCCGGGGGTACCTGAAGTACGTAACCGCGAGGAGCGTCCTAGGGTAAAACTGGTGATTGGGGCTAAGTCGTAACAAGGTAGCCGTACCGGAAGGTGCGGCTGGAACACCTCCTTTCTGGAGCGACGCTCAGAAAAAGATTAAAAGTAGGTTCTAAAGAGATTACCTCCATAAGAACCTCTTGTACTGCGAAGATTGTTTATTGATACTATAAAGAGAAAGTAGAAGCCGAGCCTTCGGGCTAGGGTTTGACTGACAGTCCTATAGCTCAGTTGGTTAGAGCGCTACACTGATAATGTAGAGGTCGGCAGTTCAACTCTGCCTGGGACTACGACATAGTCTTGGTGACAGGTAGC
>NZ_JACOOD010000088.1:0-3291 GCF_014287405.1 Bacteroides sp. NSJ-48
GCCGCCCCTCACTAATCACTATCTCGGGGGATTAGCTCAGCTGGCTAGAGCACCTGCTTTGCACGCAGGGGGTCAACGGTTCGAATCCGTTATTCTCCACTCTTGAGATTCCGGTAAACCGGAATATTCTCAAACGATCTTTGACATGATGTAACAGAAAAAAAAGTAAAGTTAAAGCTGAAAGTATATATCGACCATACGTTGTCGGTAAGACTAAAAGTAAGCAAGGGCGCATGGCGGATGCCTTGGCTCTCGGAGGCGATGAAGGACGTGATAAGCTGCGATAAGCTTCGGGTAGGTGCAAATAACCTTTGATCCGGAGATTTCCGAATGGGACAACCCGATTGGTTGAAGACCAATCATCCAACTAAGTTGGAGGCTAACGCAGGGAACTGAAACATCTTAGTACCTGCAGGAAAAGAAAATAAATAATGATTCCCCTAGTAGTGGCGAGCGAACGGGGACCAGCCCAAACCACCTATGTTACGGCATATGTGGGGTTGTAGGACCACGCTGTGGCAAGAAAACCGGTGAGTAGAATGTTCTGGAAAGTTCAACCATAGAGCATGATAGTTGCGTATACGAAGCCGGTCGAAGCCTAGTGGTATCCTGAGTAGCGCGGAGCACGAGGAATTCTGCGTGAATCAGCCGGGACCATCCGGTAAGGCTAAATACTCCCGAGAGACCGATAGTGAACCAGTACTGTGAAGGAAAGGTGAAAAGCACTTCGAACAGAAGAGTGAAATAGTTCCTGAAACCATGCGCCTACAAGCGGTCGGAGCTCGCAAGAGTGACGGCGTGCCTTTTGCATAATGAACCTACGAGTTACTTTTTCCGGCAAGGTTAAGGGTCTTGAGACCTGCAGCCGAAGCGAAAGCGAGTCTTAACAGGGCGTTCAGTCGGAAGGAGTAGACGCGAAACCAAGTGATCTACCCTTGGGCAGGTTGAAGGATGGGTAACACCATCTGGAGGACCGAACCAATAAGCGTTGAAAAGCTTCTGGATGACCTGAGGGTGGGGGTGAAAGGCTAATCAAACTTGGAGATAGCTCGTACTCCCCGAAATGCATTTAGGTGCAGCCTTGACTTATACTGGCATGAGGTAGAGCGACTGATAAGATGCGAGGGCTTCACCGCCTATCAAGTCTTGACAAACTCCGAATGCGTGTCAGTTCTATGTCAGGAGTGAGGGCATGGGTGCTAAGGTCCATGTCCTAAAGGAGAACAATCCGGACCAACAGCTAAGGTCCCGAAATGAATACTAAGTTGAACTAACGAAGTCAGATTGCTAAGACAGCTAGGATGTTGGCTTGGAAGCAGCCATTCATTTAAAGAGTGCGTAACAGCTCACTAGTCGAGGAGTTTGGCGTGGATAATAATCGGGCATTAAGTATTCTACCGAAGCTTTGGGATGTGTAAACATCGGTAGGGGAGCATTCCACTCAGCGTTGAAGGTGAGGCGTGAGCCTTGCTGGAGCGTGTGGAAAAGCAAATGTAGGTATAAGTAACGATAAAGGGGGTGAGAAACCCCCTCGCCGAAAGACTAAGGTTTCCTGATCAACGCTAATCGGATCAGGGTTAGTCGGGTCCTAAGGCTCAGCCGAACGGCGAGGCCGATGGCAGAACCGGTTAATATTCCGGTACTACCTCAAGGAGTGACGTGGAGACGGAGCAGTGACAGTGCCGCGGACTGACGGAATAGTCCGTTAAAGGGTGTAGATGTTGATTCCTGCAGGCAAATCCGCAGGAAGAGTCGAACCTGACAGTATGGAGCGTCCTTCGGGACAATCCAATAGTGCACGTAAGCATACTCCCGAGAAAATCCGCTAAACTTAATCCTTGTGGTACCCGTACCGCAAACGGACACACGTAGTCGGGTTGAATATACTAAGGCGCTTGAGTGATTCACGGTTAAGGAACTAGGCAAACTGACCCTGTAACTTCGGGATAAAGGGTCCTCAGGGTGACTTGAGGCGCAGAGAATCGGTCCAGGCAACTGTTTAACAAAAACACAGGGCTGTGCGAAATAGAAATATGAAGTATACAGCCTGACACCTGCCCGGTGCTGGAAGGTTAAGAGGAGATGTCATCGCAAGAGAAGCATTGAATTGAAGCCCCAGTAAACGGCGGCCGTAACTATAACGGTCCTAAGGTAGCGAAATTCCTTGTCGGGTAAGTTCCGACCTGCACGAATGGTGTAATGATCTGGACGCTGTCTCAACCGTGAGCTCAGTGAAATTGTAGTATCGGTGAAGATGCCGATTACCCGCGATGGGACGAAAAGACCCCGTGAACCTTTACTATAGCTTAACATTGAATTTGGGTAATTGATGTGTAGGATAGGCCGGAGGCTTCGAAGCAGGTACGCCAGTATTTGTGGAGCCGCTGTTGAAATACGGCCCTTTGATTATTTGAGTTCTAACCCGTGGATACGGGGACACTGTTTGGTGGGTAGTTTGACTGGGGTGGTCGCCTCCAAAAGCGTAACGGAGGCTTCTAAAGGTGCCCTCACGACGATTGGTAACCGTCGGCAGAGTGTAATGGCATAAGGGCGCTTGACTGGGAGACTAACAAGTCGATCAGGTAGGAAACTAGAGCATAGTGATCCGGTGTTTCTGTATGGAAAGGACATCGCTCAAAGGATAAAAGGTACTCCGGGGATAACAGGCTGATCCCTCCCAAGAGCTCATATCGACGGAGGGGTTTGGCACCTCGATGTCGGCTCGTCACATCCTGGGGCTGGAGAAGGTCCCAAGGGTTGGGCTGTTCGCCCATTAAAGTGGCACGCGAGCTGGGTTCAGAACGTCGTGAGACAGTTCGGTCTCTATCTATCGTGGGCGTATGAAATTTGCGTGGCTCTGACACTAGTACGAGAGGACCGTGTTGGACTGACCTCTGGTTTACCGGTTGTGCCGCCAGGTGCATTGCCGGGTATCTAAGTCGGGATTGGATAAGTGCTGAAAGCATCTAAGTACGAAGCCAGCCACAAGATTAGATTTCTTAGGGTCGTCATAGACGATGACGTTGATAGGATGCAGGTGTACAGGCAGCGATGTCATAGCCGAGCATTACTAATTGCCCGTTCACTTTTGGTTTTTCCGTGTATGGGTGGTATATACGTTCAGTTTACCGGTTTCATTACCGGTTGTTCTTTACTTTTTACATCATGTCTGCCTTATTCAGGTGACTATAGCACTGAGGTTCCACCTCTTCCCATTCCGAACAGAGAAGTTAAGCTCAGTCACGCCGATGGTACTGCGTAACAGTGGGAGAGTAGGTAGTCGCCGTTTTT
>NZ_JACOOD010000089.1:0-5084 GCF_014287405.1 Bacteroides sp. NSJ-48
CGCACGTTGCCCGGCCATGCGTGTGTCAGCAACGCTTTACGTGCTTCGGAACTGAACCCGCTCACGCTACACTCCAGCTCTCTGTTTGCCATATCACGGAAGAACTCTGCCAGCGGCATGATGTCTTCCTGACAGTCACGCAACGGAGGAACGGTTATCCCGAAGTCGTGCAGGCGGTACAGAAGATCCTGCCGAAAACGCTTTTCACTCACTGCCGCTTCCAGATCCTCGTTGGTGGCGGCGATGATGCGGACATTGAAACTCCTGTCTGCCTTGTCTCCGACCGGGCGATACCGCCTCTCCTGTATGGCGCGGAGCAACATCTGTTGGGTTTCCAACGCGAGGTTTCCTACCTCGTCCAGAAACAGCGTGCCGCCTTCCGCCTCATGGAAATATCCTTTCTTGGCACAATCTGCTCCTGTAAACGCTCCCTTGACGTGTCCGAAGAAGGCCGAGGGCGCAAGCTCTTTGGTGAGTGAACCGCAGTCCACCGCCACGAATGGCTTGACTGCCCGCTTGCTCTTGTCGTGCAGGTGGTGGGCAATATGTTCCTTACCCGTGCCGTTCTCTCCGAATATCATCACGCTCATATCGGTAGCGGCTACCAGCCTTATACGGTGCATGATTTTCTGAAATGCGGAACCGTCACGGGCGAACACAGGCATACGGCGTTGTCCTGCCTGACGTTCTTTCAGTATGGAACGGATCAGGGGGACAAGTTTATCCTCCACAAGCTGTTTGGGAATATAGTCTATCGAGCCGAGTTTCATGCTTTCCACGGCGGTATTAACTTCGGCGTAGTCGGTCATAATGATGAAGGGCTGCATCTTTCCCTCCTTTCGCATCCAGCGCAAAAGGTCAATGCCGTTACCGTCAGGCAGGCGCAGGTCGGCAACCACGATGTCATTATCTGTCGCCTGTTGTAGATGTTTCTTCGCGGTTGAGAGGTGGTAAGCCTTCACGGTGCGGTAGCCCTCCCGCGCCAGCATGTTGCAGACAAACTCGCAGTACACGATATTGTCTTCTACCACAATTATTGTTGTCTTATCCATCTTCGTATTTTCTCCTTTCCTCTTCTGCCAACCGGATTATTTCCGCTCCCTTATCCAGCACGGCAGTCACGGCATGGCTTAACGCTTCACCATCCGGGAGTACATCGCCATGAAGCAATCTGTAAAGTACATTTAGCGGTTGGTCGGCACGTAGCACCTCCCACGAGCTGCGCAGGTGGTGTGTCAGGGAATCCAGCTTTTGCAGGTCTTTTTCTGTTGCCGCTTCCCGTATTGTCTGCATCTCTTTTTCAGTTTCCGTCATCAACTTTTCCAGCATAACGGCTTCATTGCCGTAAGACAGCAAAGCTGAAAAATCCGGTTTCCCGTCCGGTGTTTCTTTTATGGCACACCTGTCGGAAACCTCCATCAACTCCGATATGGAGAACGGCTTGAACAGGCATCCGGCAAAGCCTTTTGCCAATAGTTCCCCTTTGTTACAACTGCCCGAAGCGGTTGCCACAACCACCGGGATTGTTGGTGAATTGCCCACGTTGGACGAACGCAACAGTTCCAGTAATTCGAAACCGTTTATACCGGGCATATTCAAGTCTGTCAGCAACTGGCTGTATTCTTTCTGGCGTATCATTTCCATCAGTTCCGCAGCATCGGTGCAAGTGTCGCAGTGTATTCCTTCTTGGGAGTACATCTCTTTCAGCATCAGAAGTAATACCTCATCATTGTCAATGGCGACAACATCATGGAATTTATTGTTATGATAAACAGGTGTATTGCTTGTATATCCAAGCTGTTCTTCAGCTTCCTGCATAGAAATTTCAACTGTGAAACGACTGCCTTTCCCTTTCTTGCTGTCCAAACGGATTGTTCCGCCAAGCATCGACACAATATTACGCATTATGGCAAGCCCAAGCCCGAAACCCTCCTTTGCGGCGGCATTTGATAGACGTTCAAACGCACCGAACGCTTGTTTCTGTTCCTCTTCTGTCATGCCTGTACCTGTATCTTCAACGACCAGTGTCAGAACTCCATTATCATATTCAGTAATCAAAGAAACACCGCCTTCTTCTGTGAACTTGACTGCGTTTGACAGCAGGTTATTCCCGATTTGTATTATTCGCTCTTTGTCGGTCAATACAATGGCATCGTGTCCAGTCTTCACGGACAAGGACAACCCTTTGTTCACTGCAACAGGAATGAACTCCGTTTCAAGTGTGTGCGTGATTGCAGAAATCCGGCAGGGTGACAGACGGGGCTGTTCCTTGCCGTTGTCCAGGCGGAAGAAGTCAAGCAAAGTGTTGAGCATATCCCGCATACGGTCGGAGGATTGCAGTATATTTCGGATATATTGCCCATTATTACCGCTATTGCATTCTTTCCGCAAAAGTTCGGTATAGCCAGTTATTGCCGTCAGTGGTGTACGCAACTCATGGGTAATAGTATGTACCGCTTTCTTTCGGGAGGTTATGAGTACCTCATTTTGTTGCACGGACTGTTCCAATTGCTCGATCAAATCCGTTGTCTTGCGTTTGTATCGTTTAATGTTCTTTGCATCACGGTGTATGATGATATAGGAAATGACCAACAGCAAAAGAACAAATCCCATCAAGCCGCCTATCTGCATAAATGATTTTTTACGCATCGCTGTTATCTCGCTTTCTCTATTTTGTAAATCAGATTGTACCTTCTTTTCGATTTGGCAAATCAATCCTTGCAGTTGTCTGTTAAGTTCTGCATTACGGGCAGCAAGACTATCGGCTTGTTCTGACAATCGACGGCTCTGCGCTTTCTGTTCGTTGACCATGTTTCTATTGGATGAACGGAGCGTAGTCGTTGTTGTCGTTGGCTTCGTTCCCTCTTTTTTGCCAAAGATGCCCAAGAAACCTTTTCGTTTTGGCTTTTTGGACTGTTCCTGCACACTTTTCTGCACAATAACCGGAATTTGATTGGCTATCTTCTTGTTAATAGATTGTTGTTCATCCATTAACCGGACTATCTGGAACATCTGTCGTTCCTTATCCTCTAAAAGACTGCGCACACTATCGATGCGCTCTGCTGGATAGGTGGCCTTGAAACGGCAGAGCATACTGTCCATTGCCATACGCCGTGCATGGTAATGCTCGATATCTTTATCGTTCCATTCCAGTATTGTTTCACCCAATAGAGAAAATTTTATCATTTGAATATTGATATTGTTTATTTCTTTTCGGAGCTCGTCTATTTTTTTATTGCCAAGTTCTAATGCTTCTATCTCCTGCCATTCATAGAGGCTATTATATGCCATACATCCGATAAGAATGGAGATAAGTATATATCCCAACTGTATTGCCTTATAGAAATTTCCTGACCGCTCCATTATTTTGATGACATTGATTTTTGGAACATGAATAAAAGTTTATCTTTTTCGTTCATGCGGATATTATCAGAATAATCGCCTTTTGTTATTTGATACCCGCATGGCTTGACCATAAAAACGCCTAAGCCCTTAGTGTATGAACTTACTTCTGAGGCGTAGTCTTTACTTGTATTTAATGGAACTTTCCCTTTAATATGACACCACTCATTATTGCAACTGATGTCTTCAATCTCAGACATCATTTTTTGCAAATCTGTAATAGCTTTGGAACTTGCCGCTTGGGGTATCTGCAACTCAAAATAGAGCATCGGTTCGAGAATGTCCACACCTGACTGTTGCAAGGCCAGCCTGAAGACATAAGGGGTCAGCTGTCTGAAATCAGCAGGTGTACTTACCGGGCTATAATACTCGGCTTGAGTAAAAGTTACTTTCAGATCAGTCACTTCCCATCCATGTAAACCAGATTGGCAAGACATACGAATCCCTTCAAAAACGGCATTTTGAAAAGAATGGTTCAGATAACCATAGGAGATGTCACTTTCGATTTGCAACCCTGTCCCTAACGGCAAGGGTTCAAGCGTCAGCCCTATTGTGGCCCAGTAAGGGTTGGGTGGCACTTCGATCTGAATAATCTTATTGACCTTTTTTACAGGTCGTTCTTTGTAGATAGTCTTGATCTCATCAAAATGGACCTTTACGGAAAATCGTTCTTCCAGCAATGTCTGTATGATTTCCTTTTGTGTCAAACCATATAACGAGATTTCCAATTCATCACTATATGAGTTTATGGAAAAGGACAAAGACGGGTCTTCAATCCACAATGTATTCAGAGCGGATATCACCTTGCTTCTCTCTTCGGACCTGTCTGGCCGGACGGAGGATTTGAGAGCGGGATGCTGATGAGATAACCCTTGAATCAAACAAGGTTTAGTACCTAAATAATCTCCGATTCGAAAATCTTCCATATCTTCTACAATCGCGATATCATTGGCCCCCACTTCATCAACATTTATCTCTCTGCCCTGATAAATAGTCTTTAGATTTTTAATCTTGATGAATTTTTCCGAATCGTTGATTCTTACAATGTCTCGAAGTCTCAGACTTCCGTCAATTATTTTTAGAAAACTTCTTTTATGTCCTTTGGGGTCATGCTCTATCTTATAGAGATAAGCTGAAAGTCTGTTTGAGACTGATTCTGGAGGAAGTATAAAAGAAGAGATGGCGTCCAACAACTCATTGATACCGATATTGAACATTGCTGATCCATGTAGTACCGGATAGACTTTGGCTTTTGCCACAAGATCGATTATCGTATTCCAATAATCAGCCGGTGAAATTTCGCTATCCGCCAAATATCGTTCTAATATATTGTCGTCATGGTTGCATACAAATTCTTTGTATTCTTCCTTTATATATGTTTGGGAGCAAATCGGATAAACCAATCCATCGACAACAGTTTGCATAAACAGGACATCTTGAGACAGATTTGTTTTTATATCCAGATACAAACGCTCTAAATTCACACCGTCACGGTCAATTTTATTGATAAATATAATTGTCGGGATTTGCAGTTTTTGTAAAGTATTGAACAGCAACTTTGTTTGCGCTTGTATGCCTTCCTTTGCGGATAAGATGAGGACTGCTCCATCAAGCATTTTGAATGTCCGCTCCACTTCCGCAATAAAATCCATGTGTCCCGGAGTGTCAATGATATTGCATTT
>NZ_JACOOD010000090.1:0-4885 GCF_014287405.1 Bacteroides sp. NSJ-48
CTGTTAAGGACACTTGGGCAGATGTCAATCTCAACGAGTGAGTTCTGCCAGATAATAGGCAGGATGAGATTATATCAAGCTCTTACACCCAACCAACAGAAACGCTTACCTCGTCTATTATTAGGAGACAGTCAGATTAATGCAGCTTGCAGAGCATTCGTTTCTGATGCGAACTTCAAGAGTACAGGGGACAGCATTACAGGCTGGCAGCTCTTAAACCTGCTCAATGGTTCTGTGAAGTCAAGTTACATAGATAACTTTTTGGAGAGGAATCTTAATTGCACAGAGTTCGTACAAGGCATTCAACGTGCCAAATTAGGAGATAGTGAATACGCTTGGTTCTTGGGCTGAGTGGATTGTTGATTGAGAGAGGAAAGGGCAGCTATTCAATTAGTTGTCCTTTCTTTATATCTACCAGCTTATTAAGACATCAAATTATGGATATAGATTATACTGTGGGAGAAGTGGAACTGTCCTACAAACCCAAATTCAAGAATATATATAAGGTAGTCAGTTCAGAGGATGCTTATAAATATTTGCTTCCTACATATAAGGAGGGTACAATCTGTTACAAAGAATATTTCAAAGTCTTGTTTCTAAACCAAGCCAGCCAAGTTTTAGGTTACACTCTCATATCAGAGGGAGGAATAACAGATACGACCGTAGATGTCAGAGTAATTCTACAAGCTGCATTGCTCACCAATTCAGTAGCTATCATTCTTGCTCATAACCACCCAAGTGGTAGCATGAAACCAAGCAGGCAGGATATGGAGATTACTAAGCAGGTCAAAGAAGCTGCAAGACTTATGAGAATTACAGTAACAGACCACCTCATATTAACAGATGCAGGATATTATAGCTTCGCAGACGAGGGAGAATTATAATAAGGTAGAGGGCACTCAATTTCTAAGTTGGGTGTCTTTATCATATTCACTTCTACTATTAGTGAATGTTCCATTAATAATCAGTGAGTTAGTAAATCCAACTCAGAATTAATATTCACTTCTATTCATTAACTTATAAAACAGAACATTATGTCACTTAAATATTCAAGCACAACCGCAGACTATCTTGTTTGGTCTGATGCAATGAACCTAATAAGGAAGTTAGCCAAAGACGAGAATTATAAAATCTCACTTCTTATAGCTTTAGGATGCTTCACAGGATTAAGAATATCTGATATTCTATCTCTAAGATGGAAGCAGATATTAGATGCTGACGAGTTTACAGTAATTGAGAAGAAGACAGACAAAGTAAGGACTATCAGACTGAACCCCCAATTACAACATCATATTAAAGAGTGCTACGAGCATATAAATCCTGTTGGAATCAATGCGCCAATTCTTATAAGTCAGAAAGGCACTATCTTCACAGTTCAGAGAATCAATATCATTCTTAAAGAGGTGAAGAAGAAGTACAGGTTAAAGATTAAGAACTTTAGCTGTCATTCGCTTAGAAAGACATTTGGTAGGCAGGTCTATAACATGAACAGCGATAATGCTGAACTTGCCTTAGTAAAGCTGATGGAACTGTTCAATCACAGTTCTGTAGCCATTACTAAGAGATACTTGGGATTAAGGCAGGAAGAAATCTTGCAGACTTATGACTGTTTGAGCTTCTAATGATTGGGACAGGATTATTAAGATACATCTTTATAGTGGTCTGAACGGTTCTGTCCCAAATCAATGAAATATTGAGTTTAGATATATCTAAAGTCCAATCTTGACAGTTCGGCATTTCAGCCTTATAGAAGTAAGTCAATTCCATAAGTTTACAGATTTTAGGATTATCTCAACTCTTATTAAGCATGTTACAGATAACACTTCTTAAATATCCAACAATATACTGACTTAAAGATGATAATTCAAGGCAGGTAAGAATATTCAGAATTTACTCTTTATATGAGGAGAAGTGAATTTGATACCCACATGGATTTAGAGAGTTTAGATGCGACTCTGCTTAAATACTCCATTAATTCCCTGTTTTGTAACACAATAATTACTATTTCTCCTTATTCCATGCCTATTAATTTAGAACCTTTCGCTATCTTTGCACCAATTCCAATGAACTAAGGAGATAGAGAGTTGGAAGGACATATTTAACGAAAGGTGTTATTGAAATTATCTTCTGTTTCTTAGATTCTCGCAAAATTTAAAAACGGTACGAAGATGATAACAATAGCACCCACACATTTGATATATATTCATCGCTTAGGTGAACTATATACCTTTTGGTGTGGGGCTATTGTTTTATCCGTACCAAAAGGCAATGCGAGAAGCCCAAGAAACAGGATAAGACAAATATAGTTCCCACACCTCTTTTATTTTAACAGCTTATCCATAGGGAACAGATAAGCACTAATTATCAAACACTATGGGTTTATTTGGTGGTATCAATGCTGTAAATGAAATCAATTCTCTTATTGCTCAAATAGAGAGAAACATGAATGCTTTAGCTCCTATGATAGAATTGAATGGGATGAAGCATACCACACAATCTAAAGAATTAACAAAGTTAGTCCGCAGGGATTTGGATAGAATTAAAGACCTGTTGAATCAACACAGTTCTGCCAGAATAGCTGTTTACAGACTTAAAGGCGACAAGGTGGATTCTACAACATTGGTTGGATTCCTTGAAATGTGTCTTAAACAAGCTGAAAGTCTTATATAATTATGGATGCAAATGATATTAAGTTAGGACTGTTCATTTTAGTTATAGTCCTTATAGGTGCTTTCATTGGCTATTGTTTGGCAAGTTAAGACAGATTACTAAAACAGCTATCACATGAAAATATTTCATCTATTAGGGTTAGTGGTACTGCTATTATCTTCTTGCGATGATACTTCTGGTACATATATAATTTCTGAAGTCGCATTTAAAGTTAATAACCTGTCTGAACAAGAGAAACAGAAAACTATCAATGAGTTTATCAATCAAGAAGTGTTACTTACAGTTCTTAAAGGAAAGATAGAATTAACATTATCTAACAAACCAACCACTTCTAAGATAACTCTACAACGCGTGTCTAATAACTGTTATTCAACGACTGATGGAAATATAACCATTAATTTAGAATTGGAGAAAAAGAACTTTGTACAGACCAAATATAAATTGATTGAATATGGTGGCACAGATGACAAGTTCTTTAGCTTACATATGACTTTGGATAAACAATAACAAATTTATTGCATAAGAATCAATGAGAACATTTAGATTATTAGCAACTTCATTATTGGTTGCATTGAGCATGGGAGTTAGCTCTTGTAGTGAAGAATTGGATAGCCAACCAATGGAATCTTATCCAGAAGGTGGTGAGCCTTTAGATGTAGTTTGTAAAGAATATGGCATTAGTGACTATGAAGACATAGAATTACTTTCTTACTATAAGAACAATTTGGAGCAAGCTAACTTCTCTGGCTTACGAGAAGAGAAGCTATGGCTTGCATCATTCAATGTAAAAGATAAGTCGCCTATTATTAATTGGACTGACGAATTACCATTTAATAGGAATCGTAAGATTTACAAAGGCTATGGAGAATATGAAGATGTCACCATTCAGCAGATAACCATGTTGCAAACCATGTACTTTAATCCGAAGGAGTTTGTAGCATCATTAAGCTATTACTTTGGTAAAGATTATGGTTACCTCGCTTTACTCTTTAGGCATGATACACAAACTAAAGAAGTTCAAGTTAAGCGTAGTGAAATACTTGCTGGATTTCAATATTCTATAATAAACAATGATTGTTGTTACTCATTGTCTGGCGATACGCTCTATATAGCAGAGAAAGGCTTTGGATATTCCAATGTAGGAACTCTCTATACTTCTGAATTTATATCTCACGAAGAAGCAATATACACCCATAGAGATAATAAAGGCTTCTTTGTAGGAAGACGGAATTTCAAATTGGGAGAAGATTTATGGCATATCCAAGTACCACAGCTAAATGATGAACCTGCTGATGCTAAGATTGAGGTTAGTGTAGAAGATAATTCCAAGAGAGTTTGGAAGTACAATGTCAATATTATACATTATGATGGAACTAAGAAGAATGTAACATTTGAAGTGGATATTGACAACGGTACAATTAAAGGAGAGAATGATTATACTTCTCTCATTATAGGTAAATGGAAGAAGACAAGCGGTGATGCTGTTGCTACCCATGTTACTTATAAGAATGATGGCACATTTGAATATACAAGTACAGAAGATAGCTCTTACAAGGAAGTGGGCAAGTACAAGATAGACGGTAACAAGCTCTATGAAATGTACAGCGATGAAGAAGAATGGATTATCAATGATATTCTGTTACTTAATTCTATGACCTTATCAGTGCAGGAATTGGAAGCAGACGGAGTTACACCCACAGGTCAGAAGTACTCTTATCAGAGAGTGGAATAAAGAACTTATTCATACTAAAAGTAGGCAGCATTTGAGGAAACTCTTATGCTGTTTTCTTTTTTATATAAGCACTACGAATGTTACATACTAACAACCCAATTCTTTGGAATATAGGAAACTAATATTTAACTTTGTACCGTAGGTTTAGCTGTTGACTAATTGTTGACTGATAAACTTCCAATGAGATTATTAATACGTTGACATATTGCAATTTAATAGGATGAAATTTAGAGCCTCATAATCTGGAGGTCCCTGGTTCAAGCCCAGACTGGTCCACGAAGCATAAAACAAAGAAAATCAAGCCGTTACAAGCAACCTTGTAGCGGCTTTTTTCTTGCACACTGAAACTCCTTGCACACAATTTGGAGTCAGTAGCTTTTTAGTGGGGATACGCATATAGTTTAGCAATGCGGAAAAGGAAGAACCTCTTGTCAGCTACGCCTCTTAGGTTTGCTCTGAACAGTTTAATTTTAGCATTGAAAG
>NZ_JACOOD010000091.1:0-4667 GCF_014287405.1 Bacteroides sp. NSJ-48
CCCGGTTCCCCGTCGGCATCCTCCAGGTGGTTGCGGTCCACGATGTAGTTGTTCAGCACCTCATCCGAGGTCAGCGCCTTGTTATAGATACGCACGCTCTTCACGTTCAGGTCGGCACCCGCCGACTTAAATTCCAACTGGCTCTGAATGTCAAAATTCACCTTGTCGAGCCACTTGGAAGCAGCCGACTCTTCACCGTTCACATAGAAACCGATCAGCGTGCGCTGTTCGTTGGTCTGCACGTTCGGATAGAACACGTAGGTAATGCGGATATTCGTACCCGGCTGGAACTTGGTACCCACCGAGTCTTCATAGCGCAGCATCTGTCCGGCATCCATCGCCTCGGTCACCACACCGGTCAGGAACTTGGCCTCTTCCGGAGTCACAATCAGCCCGTACCGGTTGCCGTTGTCCAGCTGCCCCAGGCAGGTGATCAGCTCGGCATCCGTATCCGTCACGTTGGCCGTGCTGTATTCTATCTCCAGCGTCATGCCCACGTCACGGATGGCAAATCCCTCGGGCTTGTCCGCCTCGTTGAAGGGGCGGTAACCGCCGTCAGCGGTCAGGGTCATACCTGCACCACCGGCCAGCAGCAGGCGGTCCTTGTGCCAGCCGCTACCGGCACCATATTCGTTCACGCTCCACAGCACGTCCCGGAACTCCATACGCTTGTCACCGCTCACCCAGCTTGCCGGGTTGTTTTCCGTGTTGCTTCGCCCGAAGGCGTCAAACGTACACACGGCATCCGGTGCCAGCGTGGCTTCAATGTCCGGGTGCGATGTGGTGTTCACCTGCACCTCAAGCACGGCATCGCCGCATGACACACGGTAGTCCAACGGTTCCACGTTCACGTTCGTCCGTCCGTAGCTGCCGGTCTCACCGCGTTGCAGCAGGTCTTCCTTCACCACGCTGCCCCGGTCGGTCACTTTCACACGGGCCGTGTACGCATCGCGGTCATAGCCGGCATACGTGAAGTTCCATGCCGTGAACTGCTCTGCCTCCAGCACCGGGTGTTTCCAGTCACGCTGGAACCCCGCTGCCCGGTGGCTGAACATCAGGCCGGCATACGCTGTCACACCTCCGCCTGCCTTCAGCAGCGTAATGTAATGCACCCGGCTCACCACACCGGAGTTCTCATGCTGCGCGTAGGCTTCCACCACGTTCGTACCCTCCTGCATCTGTGTCAGGGGGATGGTCACGTTCTTCTGCTGCACACCGCTGCCGGCCGAAAGACCGAGGGTAAAGGCCTGTCCGCCGTTCACGCGGTAGTAGATGTTCTTCTCACCGCTCGTGCCCTTGGCAGTAAAGGGGATGTTCACGTCATTTTTATATCCCCCGTCGGCCAGCCCGTTGCCCGCCGAGTAGGTGGTCTCCAGCTCCATGGCCACCATGGTCACCTTGGCCGTGGCCGTCTTCATCAGCGTGCCGTCCTGGTAAGTTGCCTGCGCTTCCACCTGTACGGTATAGGCAGTGGCATCCTTCAGATAGGGCGAAGCGTCAAAGGTATAGCTCTGTCCGGCTGTAACGCCCACAAACTCCGCATCCCGGAACTCACTGATGACGGTCGAACCGCGTTTCACGATTACACGGGCTTTCAGGTCGCTGTAGCCGTCCACCGTACCGCCACCGGCAGTGCCCACACCTACGGAGTATTTCACCACAAAGCCGCTGCCCAGTGCCAGATACTGCGAGGCGGGAAGTCCCGCACCGCCGCTGTCCGTCAGGTCGATGTTCACCACCACCTTGTCATCGTCCGTGTACTTGGAAAAGCGCACTTCCTTCGAGCTCTCGCCGCCCTGGTTGTCCTTCTGCTTGACGGTCATCACGTACTGGGTGCCGTCCTCGCTGTCCTGCACATCCACGTCCGTCACCGTACCCACCATCGCATCGAACACCGTTCCGGATGTAGGAGGTTTCGTCTCGCCGCTCACCAGTTCCTCGGTAGGGGTACGGTTTGACAGTTCCTTCTTCAGGAACGCTTCGATGTCATCGCCTGCATAGGCATGATAGGTGCCGTCCGGCTGTTTCTGATTCCATGGTGTTTCAAGATTCATCGGATGCTCGGTCGCGTTGATGATTCCGCTTATTTTCCTTTTTGCCATAATACTGTCCTTTTATAATAATCATTCATTTATCAGTTTTACTGCTACCGTTCCATGCGTCCGATCCGTTCCACGGCTCGTCGCCTTTCCAGTATCCAAGTCCGAAACAGCTGCTTATCGCAGACCACACCAGTCTTGCCCCGGCATAGACAGCCGACAGGGCACGTTTCCCCACATACGCAGCCGTTATTTCCTTACCGCCTATGGTTATCATCGTCAATCCTCCTCATAAATCAGATACAGCGTATTCGCATCCTTGTCCTGCAGCGCCTCGTAAGCTTCCCCGCTCATCACCTCATGCCGGTAGGCCAGCAGTCTCAGGCTGCCGCCTGTTCCGGTATATACGGCATCACCCAGCAGGTAGAGCTTGTCCGGCAGGATGGCTGTCCGGTCCGCATTCATGAATATGCCGGCAGGAGGCACACCCGCCACATCCCAGTCCCCGTACAGGGTGGAGTCCATGTGGTAGGCGAACTTCCCGGCATCCGCTACATACACTACGCTGCCGCCCGGTTTGGTACTCTTGTCAGGTAAAACATTGCCTGTTTCCATCCATGAGGAAAAGCGTGCGGTAGCCCCGCCGATGGCTGCTGCCGTAGTCTGTTCCACCTTGGCAGCGGCGTTTTCTGCCTTGGCTGCCGCTTCGTTGGCCTTGGTGGCCGCTTCCGTGGCGGCCTGGGTCTTTTCCTCCAGTCCGGCTACGGCTCCTTCCGCTTTCTTGGCGGCAGCCTCGGCACGGGCGGCGGCATCGCTCGCAGGCTTCCCTATCAGTTCCAGGGGGACGTTCACCATCTTGCCGTCCTTCTCCCCGGGCAGTGATTTCACACCGCTCAGCGAGGTGACGGTCTCCAAGTCCTCCACGCCGGTAGAACTCTGGAGTACACGGTCCAGCACTTCCTGAACCAGTTCTTCTTGTGTCATTTCTGCCATACTCATTCGTTTTTATCGGTTTCTGACCCGCCCAGGATTTCGTTCAGGGCATCTATCACATTGGGAAGACAATAGCGTTCCACCGCCATGTGTATCATCCCGGTTTCCTCATCGCTGAACTCGGTCTCGCCGGTACTCTCGAAAATCTTGAACGCAAGCCGATGGGCCTTGATGCCACTGACACGCGTATACAGCAAATCGGCTATCTGCTCACGTGCATCGAAAACCTCCCTCGTCTGACGGGTTATTCCGGTGGGAACGCTGAAATTCCTGAAATCTAACTTTTTCATATATATCTGTTTTTTAGGATGAATGATTCAATATCTGGTAACGGAATCCGTCCGCTTTTGTAATAAGTACCGTTACGGAGTCCCCGGATGCCATCTCGTAGTTTTGCAAATCTTCATTGTGGTTATAGATACCTTTTAGTATGATATTCTTTGAACCGGGTCTGACCCTGAACGTGACAATGGCTGCAAAATCGGTAGGCAAGTAACTCATGCCGAACTTGTATGCCACAGAACTTTCCGACGGCAGCGTAACCTCTACCTTACTGTAGTTGGGTTCATTGTAATACATCAAAATGATATTGTGTTGTGAGAAATCCACCGTGTAGTTTCCACTTCCGAAGGTAAGCAGCTTGGCTTTCGTATTGATAAACGCCGGGGCAAGTAATGCCGCATTGCTGCTGATACCGTAGTTCTTCGTACCGCCGGTAACATCTATAAACAATCCATAGTTCGCTTGGTCGAAGCCGTAATTCCCGTATATATTGGGGGCTGAGTTCACGATACGACCGACAGCGGTAAAAGCTCCTCCTGCAGAAGACGGTATCACATCATCACCGAACATCACATATCCTTTGCTGCCGCCGACACGGAAAAAATCATCATAAATGGCAAGACCGCCACCGCTCCCGTGAGAGTCGGCCACAGAACCGATACGGCCGTTCCCTATCTCAAAGCCGCCGATTTTCCCTTTGCTGCTGTCTATCTCTCCGGTAAACTTACCGTTGGTCGTTTCAATGCTGCCGTCTTCCAGTATCTTGAAGTTGCCGTTGGCCGTTACCAGTCCCTCCAGCTGTATATGGTCGGCTGTCAGCTTGATTTTGCTCACGGTATTTCCGTACTCGTCCTCTTCCTCCACGCTCACCCCGATAAGGGCAATCTTTCCTGTATTGTCCTGCGCATACAGACCGGAACCTTCAGGCTTTATGACAAGCCCGGTCTCTTTCAGCGCATTACCGTCCTTGTCGAAGACCGCCGCTGAAATCTTTACCAGCCGGTCGCTCTGTTCGAACAGTGTACGGTACTTATAGGCCAGTGCGTCCGCCTTGTTGGTGCTGAACACCAGCAGCGAAATGTAAATCACGCCCGTAAACGACAGCTTGAAGTCGCCAGTGCCGTTCCAAAGTCCGTCCAACGTGAACATCTTCTCGCCGCCAACGGGCAGGTCCTCTTCATGGCCGAACATGTTGAAGTTCTCAAACCCGGTCTTATCAGCGTTCACAAATTCTATTTTCAACCTTCCGGCCTTGATAACCCGGTAGCTGAACGACAGATACACCACGCCGGGCACCCGTTCGCCCTGGCTGTTCGTCTGCCGGTACTCCGGTACCAGCCGGAAGTCCTCCAG
>NZ_JACOOD010000092.1:0-4401 GCF_014287405.1 Bacteroides sp. NSJ-48
CCCGGTTCCCCGTCGGCATCCTCCAGGTGGTTGCGGTCCACGATGTAGTTGTTCAGCACCTCATCCGAGGTCAGCGCCTTGTTATAGATACGCACGCTCTTCACGTTCAGGTCGGCACCTGCCGACTTAAATTCCAGCTGGCTCTGAATGTCAAAATTCACCTTGTCGAGCCACTTGGAAGCAGCCGACTCTTCACCGTTCACATAGAAACCGATCAGCGTGCGCTGTTCATTGGTCTGCACGTTCGGATAGAACACGTAGGTAATGCGGATGTTCGTGCCCGGCTGGAACTTCGTACCCACCGAGTCCTCATAGCGCAGCACCTGTCCGGCATCCATCGCCTCGGTCACCACTCCGGTCAGGAACTTGGCCTCTTCCGGGGTCACAATCAGCCCGTACCGGTTCCCGTTGTCCAGCTGCCCCAGGCAGGTGATCAGCTCCGCATCCGTGTCCGTCACGTTGGCCGTGCTGTATTCTATCTCAAGTGTCATGCCCACATCACGAATAGCAAAGCCTTCGGGTTTGTCCGCCTCGTTGAAGGGGCGGTACCCGCCGTCAGCGGTCAGGGTCATACCTGCACCACCGGCCAGCAGCAGGCGGTCCTTATGCCAGCCGCTACCGGCACCGTATTCGTTCACGCTCCACAGCACGTCCCGGAACTCCATGCGCTTGTCACCGCTCACCCAGCTTGCCGGGTTGTTTTCCGTGTTGCTTCGCCCGAAGGCGTCAAACGTACACACGGCATCCGGTGCCAGCGTGGCTTCAATGTCCGGGTGCGATGTGGTGTTCACCTGCACCTCAAGCACGGCATCGCCGCACGACACACGGTAGTCCAGCGGTTCCACGTTCACGTTCGTCCGTCCGTAGCTGCCGGTCTCACCGCGCTGCAGCAGGTCTTCCTTCACCACGCTGCCCTGGCCCGTCACTTTCACACGGGCCGTGTACGCATCGCGGTCATAGCCGGCATACGTGAAGTTCCATGCCGTGAACTGCTCTGCCTCCAGCACCGGATGTTTCCAGTCGCGTTGGAACCCCGCTGCCCGGTGGCTGAACATCAGGCCGGCATACGCTGTCACACCGCCTCCTGCCTTCAGCAGCGTAATGTAATGCACCCGGCTCACCACACCGGAGTTCTCATGCTGCGCGTAGGCTTCCACCACGTTCGTACCCTCCTGCATCTGAGCCAGTGGGATGGTCACGTTCTTCTGCTGCACACCGCTGCCGGCCGAAAGACCGAGGGTAAAGGCCTGCCCGCCGTTGATGCGGTAGTAGATGTTCTTCTCCCCGCTCGTGCCCTTGGCAGTAAAGGGGATGTTCACGTCATTTTTATATCCCCCGTCGGCCAGCCCGTTGCCCGCCGAGTAGCTGGTCTCCAGCTCCATGGCCACCATGGTCACCTTGGCCGTGGCCGTCTTCATCAGTGTGCCGCCCTGGTAGGTTGCCTGCGCTTCCACCTGCACGGTATAGGCGGTGGCATCCTTCAGGTAGGGCGAAGCGTCAAAGGTATAAGCCTGTCCGGCTGTCACGCCCACAAACTCTGCATCCTGGAACTCACTGATCACGGTCGAACCGCGTTTCACAATCACGCGGGCTTTCAGGTCGCTGTAGCCGTCCACCGTACCGCCACCGGCAGTACCCACGCCCACAGAGTATTTCACCACAAAACCGCTTCCCAGTGCCAGGTACTGCTGCGAGGGAAGTCCCGCGCCGCCGCTGTCCGTCAGGTCAATGTACAACACCACCTTGTCGTCGTCGGTGTACTTCGAGAAGCGCACCTCCTTCGAGCTCTCGCCGCCCTGGTTATCCTTCTGCTTCACGGTCATCACATATTGAGTGCCGTCCTCGCTGTCCTGCACATCCACGTCCGTCACCGTACCCACCATTGCATCAAACACCGTTCCGGATGTAGGGGGCTTCGTCTCGCCGCTCACCAGTTCCTCGGTAGGGGTACGGTTTGACAGTTCCTTCTTCAGAAACGCTTCTACATCGTCCCCGTCATAGGCATGATAGGTGCCGTCCGGCTGTTTCTGGTTCCATGGTGTTTCAAGATTCATCGGATGTTCAGTCGCATTGATGATTCCGCTTATTTTCCTTTTTGCCATAATACTGTCCTTTTATAATAATCATTCATTTATCAGTTTTACTGCTACCGTTCCATGCGTCCGACCCGTTCCACGGCTCGTCGCCTTTCCAGTATCCAAGTCCGAAACAGCTGCTGATTGCGGACCATACCAGCCTTGCCCCGGCATAGACAGCCGACAGGGCACGTTTTCCCACATACGCAGCCGTTATTTCCTTACCGCCTATGGTTATCATCGTCACTCCTCCTCATAAATCAGATACAGCGTATTCTCATCCTTGTCCGGAAGTGCTTCGTAAGCATCCCCGCTCATCACCTCATGCCGGTAGGAAAGTAGTCTCAGGCGGCCTTCTGTTCCGGTATATACGGCATCGCCCAGCAGGTAAAGCTTGTCCGGCAGGATGGCTGTCCGGTCCGCATTCATGAACATGCCGGCAGGGGGTACTCCCGCCACGTCCCAGTCCCCGTACAGGGTGGAGTCCATGTGGTAGGCAAATTTCCCGGCACCGGCCACATACACCACGCTGCCGCCCGGCTTGGTACTCTTGTCAGGTAAAACGTTGCCTGTTTCCATCCATGATGAAAAGCGTACAGTAGCCCCGCCGACGGCTGCTGCCGTAGTCTGTTCCACCTTGGCAGCGGCATTTTCTGCCTTGGCTGCCGCTTCGTTGGCCTTGGTAGCGGCTTCCGTGGCGGCCTGGGTCTTTTCCTCCAGTCCGGCTACGGCTCCTTCCGCTTTCTTGGCGGCAGCCTCGGCACGGGCGGCGGCATCGCTCGCAGGTTTCCCTATCAGTTCCAGGGGGACGATCACCATCTTGCCGTCCTTCTCGCCGGGCAGTGATTTCACACCGTTCAGCGAGGTAACAGTTTCCAAATCCTCCACACCGGTAGAGGACTGGAGCACACGGTCCAGCACTTCCTGAACCATTTCTTCTTGCGTCATTTCTGCCATAAATCTATTCATCTATCAATTTTACGATCTGTGAATAACATCCTGGGGTTAGCCCGATTACAGACTCTTTTATAAGTATAGCATCCTCAGCACTGATGGATAAATCCCCGTTTGCCTGTATGAGACGCATGCACAATTCATACGAATGGATTTTACGGCTGCTATCCTTATTAGAATCACCGGATGATCGAGCACCTTCCCCATTAAAAAGGCATTGGGCTATAATATCTGTCATCAGCTGGACTTTTCCACCGACTATGAGGTCATTCCCTCTATAATCCTTAAACGTCTTGTTAAAATTCACCTTCATAACTATTCATTTTTATGACACGTTAATGATAATTCCATTCTGTACTTCTACTGTTTTACCCTTGAATCGCCCAGACCAACCATTTTGAGGAAGCATTTTATCAGCTTGTACCACACCACCACTCACCAGAATATTCCCGGAATGCACCAACACATCGCCATCGAAATATCCTGCTGAAAATGTATATTTGTCAGGATAAGTAGGCTTCTCACGACAACTTCCATAAATACCTGCTCCACCAAATGGAGCAATACCCATGATTGCATTACTAAAATTGTTTGCCTTAGCATAGATGCAGGTATCTCCGGTCCAATAGCCGTCATATCCCAATCGAATTTCAGCATCTCCATTACTCCAAAGCATGCAATTCCTTTCAACTGTAAATGTTCCTACCTTTCCTCCGTCCTCAACAAATATTTTTCCATATACAGATGCATTCCGGCATTCCATGCTCCCGTCTTCCAGTATCTTGAAATTGCCGTTGGCTGTCACCAGTCCCTCCAACTGTATATGGTCGGCTGTCAGCTTGATTTTGCTCACGGGCTTGCCGTATTCGTCCGTATCTTCCACACTGACTCCGATAAGGGCCACCTTGCCGCTGGCATCCTGGGCATACAGCCCCGCACCTTCCGGCTTGATCACCAGCCCAGTTTCTTTCAGTGCTTCACCGTCCTTGTCAAAAACCGCCGCTGAAATCTTCACCAGCCGGTCGCTTTGTTCAAACAGCGTCCGGTACTTATAGGCCAGTGCATCCGCCTTGTTGGTGCTGAACACCAGCAGCGAAATGTAAATCACGCCCGTAAACGACAGCTTGAAGTCGCCCGTTCCGTTCCATAGCCCGTCCAGCGTGAACATCTTCTCGCCGCCAACGGGCAGGTCCTCTTCATGGCCGAACATGTTGAAGTTCTCAAACCCGGTCTTGTCAGCACCCACAAATTCGATTTTCAACCTTCCGGCCTTGATAACCCGGTAGCTGAACGACAGATACACCACGCCGGGCACCCGTTCGCCCTGGCTGTTCGTCTGCCGGTACTCCGGTACCAGCCGGAAGTCCTCCAG
>NZ_JACOOD010000093.1:0-2829 GCF_014287405.1 Bacteroides sp. NSJ-48
TTTGGCCGTCAAACCTTGTTTTCGGGGGAATACCTAAAGATACAAAAAAGCCAACTAATTCGCAATAATTTGTGTATGAATTAGTTGGCTAATTTTGTAATATTTAATGAATGTCCCTAAAAAAAGACCGTCTCGGACGGTCTTTTTTTATTGTTATATGCTGCTGCAAAAACCGGCTCTACACCATAAAGTCCTTGCGGCGAAGCACAAAACTGTTACTCAAATACTTTTCGCGTACAATCTTATTCTCGGCAAGCTCTTCGGGCGTACCTTGAAACAGGATTTTTCCTTCAAACAGCAGATAAGCACGGTCGGTAATGCTCAAGGTTTCCTGCACATTGTGGTCGGTTATCAGAATACCGATATTCCGGTCTTTCAACTTCCAGACAATCTGCTGAATATCTTCCACCGCAATAGGGTCTACTCCGGCAAACGGCTCGTCCAGCATAATGAACTTCGGATCGATGGCCAAGCAACGGGCAATCTCCGTACGACGGCGCTCGCCACCGGATAACTGGTTGCCTTTATTCTTACGGACCTTTTGCAGACGGAACTCTGCAATCAGACTTTCCAACTTATCTTTCTGATAGTCCAAAGGCTTGTCTGTCATTTCCAACACAGCCGCAATATTATCTTCCACACTCATCTGGCGAAACACCGATGCTTCCTGCGCCAAATAACCGATACCAGTCTGCGCCCGTTTGTATACAGGGTATTTTGTTATATCCAAATCATCCAAAAAGATGCGTCCTTCATTGGGAGTTATCAATCCTACGGTCATATAGAACGAAGTAGTCTTACCGGCACCGTTCGGCCCCAGCAATCCCACAATTTCTCCCTGCTTTACGTTGATAGAGACATGGCTGACTACTGTACGCTTTCCGTACTTCTTCACCAAATCCTCTGTCCGGAGCACCATTTTGCTTTCTTCTTCCATAACGCTATGTCACCACAATTATATATACAGATTACTATCAGTCCTCAATACTGCCGTTTCTCCTCCAGATTACAATCGTCTTCATCCTGGTTTCAGCAAAAATACTGTGCCATTCGGCGTAATCTGTGGTGAAACTGGCGCAAATGTAGCAAAAATAAGCTGAAATAGTGTACATTTGCAGACAAATACTTACGAGTCATGATTAAAGCACTTAGAACAGTAGGAAGATACATCATATTAATGGGTCGTGTTTTTGCCCGTCCGGAACGCATGCGTATGTTCTTCCGCCAATACATCAATGAGATAGAACAACTGGGCGTAAACTCCATCGGCATCGTATTGCTAATATCATTTTTTATCGGAGCCGTTATTACCATACAAATCAAACTGAACATAGAAAGCCCTTTCATGCCACGCTGGACGGTGGGGTATGTCACCCGCGAAATTATGTTGCTGGAGTTCTCGTCCTCCATCATGTGTCTGATATTGGCAGGCAAAGTAGGCTCGAACATCGCTTCCGAACTTGGAACGATGCGGGTTACCCAGCAAATAGACGCTCTTGAGATTATGGGTGTCAACTCTGCCAATTACCTGATATTACCTAAGATAGCGGCAATGGTGTCAACCATTCCTCTTATGGTAACGTTCAGTATATTCGCCGGCATCATCGGTGCTTTTTGTACATGCTGGTTCGGCGGCATCATGTCGGCCGTAGATTTGGAATACGGTCTGCAATACATGTTTGTAGAATGGTTTATCTGGTGCGGCATCATCAAGTCTCTGTTTTTTGCCTTTATCATTGCCAGCGTATCGGCATTCTTCGGTTATTCGGTCGAAGGAGGGTCTATCGAGGTAGGTAAAGCATCTACAGATTCAGTGGTATGCAGCAGTGTACTGATTCTGTTTGCCGATCTCATACTGACCCAGTTGCTAATGGGCTGACAAGTTGATTCTAAATTCAAAACTAAGTAAGAATGATTGAACTGAAAGGACTTTGCAAGTCATTTGAAGAGAAAGAGGTACTGACGGATATCAATGCCACATTCGAAAACGGAAAGACCAATCTTATTATTGGCCAGAGCGGTTCCGGAAAAACCGTACTGATGAAATGTATCGTAGGCCTGCTGACACCCGAAAAAGGTGAATTACTATACGACCACCGCAATTTCCTTACCATGGGAAAGAAAGAGAAGAAAGCCCTGCGCCGCGAAATGGGGATGATATTCCAAAGTGCTGCCCTGTTCGACTCGATGACGGTGCTGGACAACGTTATGTTCCCCCTCAACATGTTCAGCTCGGATACCTTGCGCGACCGCACGCGCCGTGCCATGTTTTGCCTGGAACGCGTAAACCTTGTTGAAGCGAAAGATAAATTCCCCGGTGAAATCAGTGGTGGTATGCAAAAACGCGTTGCCATCGCACGCGCCATTGCCTTGAACCCTCAATATCTGTTCTGCGATGAACCCAATTCCGGCTTGGACCCCAAGACCTCGCTCGTCATTGATGAACTGATACAGGACATTACCCGTGAGTACAATATGACCACCCTCATCAATACCCATGACATGAACTCTGTAATGGGTATCGGAGAAAAAATTATCTACATTTATGAAGGGCATAAAGAATGGGAAGGCAGCAAAAACGATATTTTTACATCTACCAATGAGCGTTTGAATAATTTCATTTTTGCTTCCGATCTCTTCCGTAAAGTGAAAGAGGTTGAAATACAAAACATAGAAGGCTAAGGCTGTAAGAACAACTGTATTCCTAAAAAGGGATATTCAGTAAATGTCCCTAAAAAATAAGATGGCATATGAAGATGATAGGACATGACCACTTCATATGCCATTCTTATTGCCATTTTTCGGTGCTTTCTCACATAATTCTATCCG
>NZ_JACOOD010000094.1:0-2687 GCF_014287405.1 Bacteroides sp. NSJ-48
GGATAACTGCTGTAGCAGGCGTACTTCTTGTTGTTCAAATAATCGTTGATGCCTTTGCTCCAGTAAAACGGCTCATACATCATCCAGTCTCCCTCGCTGCCGTCCAGCTTCGCCACCGTGCAATCGTTCATATCCTCCGCATCGGCATAGAAGTTCGAGCTTTCGTCATGCAGGGGGAAATAGGTCATCTCCCCGTCCGGGTTGTTCACTTCCACCTGCTGCCCGGCTATCTCCACCTTCCGGCTCGTGGGCATCCTGGTCACCTTGGCCAATACGCGGTGGCGCTTGGACAGGATGGCATTCACATGCCCGCTCATTTTGTACGTATTGCCGAATTTGTACCCCGTCTTGTTGTCCAGGTTCGAAACATTGGCATCGTCGGCCACACTGTCGTCAAACTCAATCATCGTATAGGGCGGCTGCTTGATGGTCAGTTCCGGATAACGGGCGGCATACTTCTCCAGTTCCTCATCAGCCAGATACTTCGTCAGGGTCAGCTTGCCCCTCAGTCCCGAATGCCGGTCATCCACGGCACCCGTCTGCGTATACGTTCCGTAGTCGTAATACTTCTTCAGCAGGGTTCCGTCGTCTTCCCGGTCTATCTCCAGCACGAAGCGTTCCAGCTTGCCGCTGCCGTTCAGTCTGGCCTGGTGAAGGCGTTCCAGCATAGCGAACCCGTCGATGCCGGGGCAGTTGGTGTAGCGGTAGCCCCGCACATTATTGATGCCTTCCAGTATCAGGCCACTGTCGGACAGCTTGGTCAGATATTCCAGGAACAGTTCCTCAATCGTGTCCGGCAGGCATAACTGCACAACGGGCGCACCGGTGGCCAGTTTCACACGGGTCAGCCCCGTACCCCTCACGTCCAGTTTCTTCAGGCGGCCCTGCCAGCTCAAGTCCAAAGTAGCCACATTGCCGTTGTCCCCGTTCCGGGCCAGCCGGTTGTTCCGCATGTTCACTTCTTCCAGAAGCAGCATGCCGTTCGTCGAAGCCATGAACGAGCCATTCCGGTAACCGCTGGCTTTCTCCACGCTCATGTCGAGTTTTACCAGTGAGGTCAGCAGACCGAAGTTGAAGCCGATTGCGAACGCATCCTCATGCCAAACCAGTTCCTTGACTTTCGCCGCACCGATGATCTTCAACGGGTCATTTTCACCGAAGGCACGGGTCAGCTGCAACGAGTGGAGCACGTCCGCATCCACCACGCCGCTGTCGGCCTGCACGCCGTTGCTGGTGGAAAGCTGCACACGGTACGGAATGGTCAGACGGTACTGCATCGGTTTCAGCGTGTAGGCCTTGTCCAGCGATGCCGTACTCTGGTAGAACTGGGCACCCAGCGTGGATACATAGCCGTACTCCACCTGCTTCAGGTCATACCGGCGTTGGATGAAGTAGTTCCGGTGTGCTTTCAACGAACCCTTCAGACCGTAGATTTGCGGATAGGTCTGTTTGGCTCCGTCCGCACCCACCGGCATTTCGTTCAGGAACGGATAGATGTATTTGAAGATGCCGGACTTGTTATAGAGGCGCGAGCACCACTTCTTCATCTGTTCGGTATCGAAATGGTCAATGGCTTTCTGGATACTGAAAGCACTCATGAAGCTTGCGCCCCCGTTCCATCCGCTCACCATAATCTCCACAATCATGTCCCAGCAATTGGCCACGATGAGGTTCCACAGCCACGAGTTATGACCCTGCATCACATAAGCCCCGTCGCGCTTCGTCTGGCGGTTGTCGTCATACTTCCCGGTCAGGAACGACTTGTTGTCAGAACCGAGCTGGCAGTCGCCGTCATAATAGTCAATCAACCATTTCACACCGTCCCATGTGCGGATAAGCATGTTCTTCGCAAGCTGGTCCACGCCGAGGTTGAACTGCACGTACAGATAGTAGGCAATCAGGTGGGGAAGGTCGAAATACTTCGATGCCTCTTTCCTGAACGTATCGCTCTGCCACTTGGCGGTAGGGAACTTGTCGCCGTCGTCCTCATAGTCCACCCCCTCGAACGAATGGGATTCCGTGCTGTAAACCATGTTCCTGCCCGCAGGCGTTTCCTTTACGCACCGGTAGACGAAACTCATCATGCGGTCGGTGGCCTTGTACATCTTGTCGTACTTGTCACCGGTACCGAGGTGGTCTTTCAGGTTCGGTTCTTCCTCCGCGTCACCGCCTCCGTCCGACCAGAAGGTATCTTTCGGATGATTAAATTCCAGTCCTCCGTCAAAGTTGTAGTCCATGAAATCCTTATGCTCCGGTTCGGTACTCGGCAACCAGTGGAACAGACACAGCGGATTGGAGTTGTTCAGCGTCTCGAAGCAGACGGGCAGGTACTGCTTGTGTCCTTCCTCGTCGGCTTCCAGGTAGTTCAGCGTGTCGCCCTCGCCCCATTTCTCGCCGCCGATGGTCTCATCCTGCCCGAAGATGGGGTAGCTGTCGCTCTTCTCGTTGTTCATGTTGTACTGGCCGTAATAGGTCAGGTCTTCGTCGGCACTCTTCGCTACGAACAGGTCGCACGGCAGGCCGTCGATGGCCGAACGGTAATCGTCCTTCAGCCCATGGTCTTTGGCGTAACGCTGGGCAGGCGTAAGCAGCCCCATCTCTTTCAGTCCGTCATTGATAAGCTTCGCACCTCCGGTATTGGTGGTCATGGACGAGTCCGAGAAGTCGCATTTGGAACATGCCAGCTT
>NZ_JACOOD010000095.1:0-2687 GCF_014287405.1 Bacteroides sp. NSJ-48
GGATAACTGCTGTAGCAGGCGTACTTCTTGTTGTTCAAATAATCGTTGATGCCTTTGCTCCAGTAAAACGGCTCATACATCATCCAGTCTCCCTCGCTGCCGTCCAGCTTCGCCACCGTACAGTCGTTCATATCCTCCGCATCGGCATAGAAGTTCGAGCTTTCGTCATGCAGGGGGAAATAGGTCATCTCCCCGTCCGGGTTGTTCACTTCCACCTGCTGCCCGGCCATCTCCACTTTCCGGCTCGTGGGTATCTTGGTCACCTTAGCCAATACGCGGTGGCGCTTGGACAGGATGGCATTCACATGCCCGCTCATTTTGTACGTATTGCCGAATTTGTACCCTGTCTTGTTGTCCAGGTTCGAAACATTGGCATCGTCGGCCACACTGTCGTCAAACTCAATCATCGTATAAGGCGGCTGCTTGATGGCCAGTTCCGGATAACGGGCGGCATACATCTCCAGTTCCTCGTCAGCCAGATACTTCGTCAGGGTCAGCTTACCGCGAAGGCCCGAGTGGCGGTCATCCACCGCACCCGTCTGCGTGTACGTTCCGTAATCGAAATACTTCTTCAGCAGCGTTCCGTCGTCTTCCCGGTCTATCTCCAGCACAAAGCGCTCCAGCTTGCCGCTGTCGTTCAGTTTGGCCTGGTGCAGGCGTTCCAGCATGGCAAACCCGTCGATGCCGGGGCAGTTGGTATAGCGGTATCCCCGCACGTTGTTGATGCCTTCCAGCACCAAGCCGCTGTCCTGCAGTTTGGTCAGATACTCCAGGAACAGTTCCTCAATCGTGTCCGGCAGGCATAACTGCACAACGGGCGCACCGGTGGCCAGTTTCACTCGGGTCAGCCCCGTACCTCTCACATCCAGTTTCTTCAGACGCCCCTGCCAGCTCAGGTCCAGGGTGGCCACATTGCCGTTGTCTCCGTTTCGGGCCAACAGGTTATTCCGCATGTTCACTTCTTCCAGCAGCAGCATGCCGTTCGTCGAGGCCATGAACGAGCCGTTCCGGTACCCGCTGGCTTTCTCCACGCTCATGTCCAGTTTCACAAGGCTGGTCAGCAGACCGAAGTTGAACCCGATGGCAAACGCATCCTCATGCCATACCAGTTCCTTGATTTTGGCCGCGCCGATAATCTTCAGCGGGTCGTTCTCACCGAAGGCACGGGTCAGCTGCAGGGAGTGGAGCACGTCCGCATCCACCACGCCGCTGTCAGCCTGTACACCGTTTGAGGTGGATAATTGCACACGGTAAGGGATGGTCAGCCGGTACTGCATCGGCTTCAGTTTATAAGCCTTGTCCAGCGATGCCGTACTCTGGTAGAACTGGGCACCCAGCGTAGATACATAGCCGTACTCCACCTGCTTCAGGTCGTACCTGCGTTGGATGAAGTAGTTCCGGTGTGCTTTTAACGAACCCTTCAGACCGTAGATTTGCGGATACGTCTGTTTGGCACCGTCAGCACCTACCGGCATTTCGTTCAGGAACGGGTAGATGTATTTGAAGATGCCGGACTTGTTATAGAGGCGTGAGCACCACTTCTTCATCTGTTCGGTATCGAAATGGTCAATGGCTTTCTGGATACTGAAGGCACTCATGAAGCTTGCGCCCCCGTTCCATCCGCTCACCATAATCTCCACAATCATGTCCCAGCAATTGGCCACGATGAGGTTCCACAGCCACGAGTTATGACCCTGCATCACATAAGCCCCGTCGCGCTTGGTCTGACGGTTATCGTTATATTTTCCCGTAAGGAATGACTTGTTGTCTGAACCCAACTGGCAGTCTCCGTCATAATAAGTAATCAACCATTTCACCCCGTCCCAAGTACGGATAAGCATGTTCTTGGCAAGCTGGTCGACACCAAGGTTAAACTGCACGTACAGATAGTAAGCTATCAGATGGGGAAGGTCGAAATACTTCGATGCCTCTTTCTTAAACGTATCGCTCTTCCATTTAGCGGTAGGGAACTTGTCGCCATCATCTTCATAATCTACCCCCTCGAACGCATGCGATTCCATGCTGTAAGTCATACTCTTTCCGGCAGGAGTTTCCTTCACACAGCGGTAAACGAAGCTCATCATGCGGTCGGTAGCCTTATACATCTTATCGTACACATCACCCTGCCCCAAGTGGTCTTTCATATTCGGTTCTTCCTCGGCATCACCGCCTCCGTCAGCCCAGAAGGTATCTTTCGGATGGTTGAACTCCAGTCCACCGTCAAAATTATAATTCATAAAGTCCTGATGGTTCGGCTCGGTACTCGGCAGCCAGTGGAACAGACACAGCGGATTCGAGTTATTCAGCGTTTCAAAGCAGATTGGAAGGTATTGCTTATGCCCCTCATCATCAGCTTCAAGATAATTCAACGTGTCGCCCTCACCCCACTTTTCTTCACCAATGGTATCATCCATTCCGAAGATGGGGTAACTGTCGCTCTTCTCGTTGTTCATGTTGTACTGACCGTAATAAATCAAGTCTTCGTCGGCACTCTTCGCTACGAACAGGTCACACGGCAGTCCGTCGATGGCCGAACGGTAATCATCGTCCAGCCCATGGTCTTTGGCATAACGCTGGGCAGGCGTAAGCAGCCCCATCTCTTTCAGTCCGTCATTGATAAGCTTCGCACCTCCGGTATTGGTGGTCATGGACGAGTCCGAGAAGTCGCATTTGGAACATGCCAGCTT
>NZ_JACOOD010000096.1:0-2597 GCF_014287405.1 Bacteroides sp. NSJ-48
TCATTGGAAGACTTGTCAAGCCATTTACGTTTACGAACATGGAGATAAGTGGCGCGACCACGAATAGGATAGTCTTGGATTGTACGATACTCACCAAAACCATAGGATATGATATCCGGATTGATCTTATCTTCTTTTAGCTGAACTTTTTTTTCATCAAGATAAATATCAAAACGGTCAGCACTCTTGTCGAAATTGACAATATCAAAGTTGTCTATAAGCACATCCGGAAGGATGGCACGAAGGAGTTGTGCGGGTTTCATAAAACAAAGGTAAGCAAAGATAGCTAATTTTAAAACTTACCAACCAGATATTTCCGCTGAGCCTGAATCCCTCAGATTGTTACGTTGACCCGAAGTTTACTGGTTTACATCTTGGTTTACATCAAAGCCGTCAAATCGCAGTATATACAAAGAAAAAAGCAGCTATCTTTTTAGATAACTGCTTGATTTTTAAGTGATCCGCTTGGGGCTCGAACCCAAGACCCCAACATTAAAAGTGTTGTGCTCTACCTGCTGAGCTAGCGAATCAATCCTTATTGCTGTTAAGCGAGTGCAAAGATAGATACTTTTTTGAAAGTTGCAAAAGATTTTCGCTTTTTTTCTTATCTTTGTACCGAAATTTCGTGTGCAGGAGTCTCACACTTCATCTCAAACATTATATTTTATACTTTATATTTTATACTTAACTCACATGGCAACAGTAGACGATAAGAAAATTATCTTTTCTATGGTAGGGCTGAACAAGACCATTCAGCAGAACAATAAGCAGGTGTTGAAGAACATCTACCTCTCGTTCTTCTACGGAGCGAAAATCGGTATCATCGGTTTGAACGGTTCGGGTAAATCGACCTTGCTGAAGATTATCGCCGGCTTGGACAAATCCTATCAGGGCGAAGTGGTGTTCTCGCCCGGATATTCGGTAGGATATTTGGCTCAGGAGCCTTACCTCGATCCCGCGAAGACAGTGAAAGAAGTGGTGATGGAAGGCGTACAGCCCATTGTAGATGCGCTGGCAGAGTACGAGGAAATCAATCAGAAGTTCGGACTGCCCGAATACTACGAAGATCAGGACAAGATGGACAAGCTCTTCACCCGTCAGGCGGAGCTGCAGGACATCATCGACGCTACCGATGCCTGGAATCTCGACAGTAAGTTGGAGCGTGCGATGGATGCGCTTCGTTGTCCACCCGAAGACCAGTCGGTAGAACATCTTTCCGGTGGTGAACGCCGTCGTGTGGCACTCTGTCGTCTGTTGCTTCAAAAGCCCGACATACTGCTTCTCGATGAGCCTACCAACCACCTTGATGCCGAATCTATCGACTGGCTGGAGCAGCACTTGCAGCAGTACGAAGGTACGGTAATTGCTGTAACTCACGACCGGTACTTCCTCGACCATGTGGCAGGTTGGATACTCGAACTCGATCGTGGCGAAGGTATTCCTTGGAAAGGCAACTACTCCAGCTGGCTCGAACAAAAGACCAAGCGCATGGAGCAGGAAGAAAAGACTGCCAGCAAACGCCGCAAGACGTTGGAACGCGAGCTGGAGTGGGTGCGTATGGCTCCCAAAGCCCGTCAGGCAAAGGGAAAAGCCCGTCTGAACTCTTACGACAAACTGCTGAACGAAGACGTGAAGGAAAAAGAAGAGAAGCTCGAAATCTTCATCCCCAACGGCCCCCGTCTGGGCAACAAGGTTATTGAAGCTAAGCATGTAGCAAAAGCTTTTGGCGACAAACTCTTGTTTGACGACCTTAATTTCATGTTGCCGCCTAATGGTATTGTAGGCATCATTGGTCCTAATGGAGCGGGTAAAACCACTCTTTTCCGCCTTATTATGGGGCTGGATACGCCCGACAGCGGCGAGTTCGAGGTAGGAGAGACCGTAAAAGTAGCCTATGTGGACCAGCAGCACAAGGACATCGATCCTAATAAGAGCGTTTATCAGGTAATTTCCGGCGGCAACGACCTCATCCGCATGGGGGGGCGCGATATCAATGCCCGTGCCTACTTGTCGCGTTTCAATTTTTCCGGCGCAGATCAGGAAAAGCTTTGCGGTGTACTCTCCGGCGGTGAGCGCAACCGTCTTCACCTGGCTCTCTGTCTCAAGGAAGAAGGCAATGTGTTGCTTCTTGACGAACCCACCAATGACATTGACGTCAATACACTGCGTGCTCTCGAAGAAGGTCTTGAGGATTTTGCCGGATGTGCTGTTGTTATCAGTCACGACCGTTGGTTCCTCGACCGTATCTGTACGCATATTCTTGCATTTGAAGGTGATTCTAATGTATTTTTCTTTGAAGGCTCCTATTCGGAGTACGAAGAAAATAAACTGAAACGTTTGGGTAAGGAAGAACCTACTCGCGTTCGTTATAGAAAGTTAATGAATGATTAGTTCGGGTTTTAAACTGAAAGTATACCTGCTTTATC
Organism: Bacteroides sp. NSJ-48; assembly: GCF_014287405.1. Taxonomy (NCBI): domain Bacteria; kingdom Pseudomonadati; phylum Bacteroidota; class Bacteroidia; order Bacteroidales; family Bacteroidaceae; genus Bacteroides; species Bacteroides sp. NSJ-48. The sequence goes on from NZ_JACOOD010000096.1 coordinate 2,427, forward strand.
TGTAATAAAAAGAAATTCTGCAAGCTATTTGTGGAGTTTCTTTCTTTTAAAAAGGGACATTCATTAAATATTACAAAATTAGCCAACTAATTCATACACAAATTATTGCGAATTAGTTGGCTTTTTTGTATCTTTAGGTATTCCCCCGAAAACAAGGTTTGACGGCCAAAA
>NZ_JACOOD010000097.1:0-2489 GCF_014287405.1 Bacteroides sp. NSJ-48
TTCGATGCGCCCATATAGGCTACACAATAAATATCTCTATGGCAAGAGATTAGGTTAGAGTTCAACAGACCTATCCTCAACGACTTAGCTGGAGGAGAAATCCAAAGGTGACAAAAGCATGTCGGTAAAGTCATTAGTCAGCTAAATACCAAGCTGCGACTGCATGGCGAGAGGAAAAGACAGACACAAGGATGAAGCCTGATTGGTTGAACGATAGTTCTGCTGCACACGTACCAGCCCCGACGAAAGGTATTTGATTCACGTCGGGCTGAAGCACCCCATGTAAACCGAAATTACAATGGAGCAGGAGCTGGCTTCAGAGCAACCACAATAAGTGGAATAGGAACGTAAGTCGCATCCGACAGTCTGCCGAGCCAAACAGTTATTGTGAAAGCAAATGGGGATTCCCTAAATCAGAATGCCGTAAGGCTATGGGCATAGGACCCTGAATATCTGACATGGGAACGGAGCTTCCGTAGTAGTCCGAGCAAGGGAAAGCCTTGTAACATGGCGAAGGGAAGCAGTTAGATAACTTAATACAAATAATGGAAAATGTGTGAGACATTATGAGAAGTCCTGAGCAAGTATTAAAAGCTTTAAACAAGCATGGTAAAGTTTCGGATTACAAGTTCGAAAGGCTGTACCGTATCTTATTCAATGAGGAGATGTTTCATGTTGCTTACCAGCGTATTTACGCCAAACCAGGCAATATGACACCCGGTACGGATGGGAAAACCATCAATCGGATGAGTCTTCAAAGAATAAACAAAGTCATTGCATCTTTGAGAGATGAGTCTTACAAGCCTAATCCGGCAAAAAGGATATACATACCCAAGAAAAACGGTAAGAAAAGACCGCTTGGAATTCCTTCCTTTGAGGACAAACTTGTACAGGAGGTGGTGCGCATGATTCTTGAAGCCGTCTATGAAGAGGTGTTTGCAAACACCTCACATGGATTCAGACCAAACAGAAGCTGCCATACCGCATTGACCCATATCCAAAAGACATTTACAGGTACAAAATGGTTTGTGGAAGGAGACATTAAAGGATTCTTCGACAACATAGACCACAATGTATTGATTGCAACTTTGCGGAAACGGATTGCCGATGATAGATTTCTAAGGCTTATCCGCAAGTTGTTGAATGCGGGATATATTGAAGACTGGAAGTTTCATAATACAAACAAGGGAACTCCACAAGGCGGTAATATCAGTCCTATACTGGCAAACATTTATCTTGATAATTTTGACAAGTATATGGAAGAATACGCCCTACGCTTCAATAAGGGAAAAGAAAGACACATCACCAAAGAATACAAGCAACTTAGCGATAAGATGCAACGCATCCTTAAAAGCATCAAGAACATACAGGATGCAGATGTCAGATTACAGCTTAGGGATGAGTATGAGAAACTGAGACGTGAAAGGCAAAAGATTGAGAGCAGAGACAGTATGGATGAAACATACAGAAGGCTTCGATACGTAAGATACGCAGATGATTTCCTCATTGGTGTTATCGGAAGCAAGGCAGAGTGCGTTAAAATCAAGTCGGACATTACCAAGTATATGGAAGAAAACCTCAAGCTGGAACTGTCACAGGAAAAGACATTGATAACAAACGCACAAAAGCCCGCGAAATTTCTTGGCTTCGATGTTTCAGTCCGTAAGTCTGATGCTATCAAGCGGGACAAGAACAATGTGCCAGCCCGTTATTACAACGGTAAGATAGTCCTAAAGGTCGCCATAGAAACGGTGCGGAACAAACTGGAAGAATACAGCGCCATCAGATACAAGGTAGAAAATGGCCGACAAGTTTGGTTTGCAAAGTTCAGAGGCAATCTTATGAAGAAGAAAATCGAGGACATAGTGGCGGCATATAACTCTGAAATCAGAGGGTTCTACAACTACTACTGCATTGCCAACAACGTGGCATACGCGCTCTCAAAGTTTGGATACATCATGGAGTACAGTATGTACCATACCATTGCAGGAAAAACCAATAGCACTGTAAGCAAAGTCATTGACAAATATAAGGTTGGGAATGACATTATAGTGCCATATCAGGATGCAAAAGGTAAATTACGGTACAGGAAATTCTATAATGAGGGATTCAAACGTAAACCACCAATGTACTATACGGAGGTAAACGACTTATCCTACACAATCGCAATTCCACAGCCGACACTTACTGAGCGATTGGATGCGAGAACATGTGAATTATGTGGAAAAGTCGGACCTGTAGTCATGCGTCATGTCAGAAAGCTAAATCAGCTTAAAGGAAAAACTGAATGCGACAGGCTGATGCTTGAAAAGCATAGGAAGACATTGGTTGTCTGTGAAAAGTGTTATGCCAAAATACACAGCCATGCTAAATAAAGTCATGTTATCAACGGAGAGCCGTATGCGTGGAGACATGCAAGTACGGTTTGGGGGCAGGTACGGGAAAACCTACTGCCGAAAGGCAGTAAGGCGTTCTGTACCGAGCCTACG
>NZ_JACOOD010000098.1:0-2386 GCF_014287405.1 Bacteroides sp. NSJ-48
TTGATACGCAAATCGGTGACAAACGGTGCAATAGCATCTCTCATATGTTAAATCTTACTCTTTCACGGGTAATGATTTGCAAACCATTCTTCTTCTTAAATCCGCTTTTCTTTGCGTTTCCCGATTTTTCGGCTTGTCATCATTTGACACCGTAACAACTCTGATATTAAGTCGTTTAGCGTCATTTCTCCCGTTTTTCGAGGTTATTCCAGAGATTTTATGTATTTTTGCTTTCATTGTTTTTACAACCTTATATAATGTAAAGTCTAACTAAAACCAACAGACATGATAAATCCCATCTATTCTCCCGCCCCCGGCAGATACGAAAACGGTATGAAATACCGCCGTTGCGGAAAGAGCGGCATCCTTCTACCTGAAATATCTTTAGGACTATGGCACAACTTCGGCGATGTCAATACTTTCGCCAACTCGCTATCAATGGCACATTATGCATTCGACAAGGGTATCACCCATTTTGACCTCGCCAACAATTACGGTCCTTCCTGCGGCTCTGCAGAAGAAACATTCGGTATGATTATGAAGAAATCATTTATGCCCTACCGGGATGAATTATTTATTTCTACCAAAGCGGGACATGAAATGTGGCCGGGTCCTTACGGTGATTGGGGTTCCCGAAAATCACTGATGAGCAGCCTCAACCAAAGTTTAAAGCGGATGAACCTCGAATATGTAGACATCTTCTATACCCACCGTTACGACCCCAACACCCTCTTGAAGAGACACTTCAAACACTCGTTGACATCGTACGGCAAGGTAAAGCGCTATACATCGGCATTTCCAAATACCCTAAAGACAAAGCAGAATTAGCATATAAATAACGTGAGTTCGACAAATTCACGTGTTGTTTAAAATCTAACTGCAAAGATAGTACACTTTCGAATATTAACATAACATACCCACAGGCTTTTCGGACTGACCCAAGAAAAGCCGGTTCATAAAGAGATATGACCGGCCTTTCTTAACTTTTACATCAAAAATATAAATGTATTATTTCTCAATTTGTAACAACATTACTTTTGAACCACAATTTTCAACTTACAGGTGCGTCCGTAAAGCAACGCCACACCATCGTAAGTAAGTCCGGCTATGCCAGCTCCCGAATAGGCCGGACCTTTACCTCCCACAACTCCTGTAGGAGTAGCTATTTTACATCCTCCGGTAACTAACGCATCTGCATCGTTTGCGGCTTCAATAACATGAATAACACCATATTTACCCGCTGCAGTAACAAAAGCAATATAGGTATTATCCTTGATCTGCAAACTACAAGGATCATTCGGGTATCCATCAGAAGCATTGACCCTTTGCATTAACATATCAGCACCCTGTGTAGTCATACTTTGCAACATATTCAACGCTTCAAAAGTCTTGGCGTCAGGAACCGCACTCTCCACCATCACATCAACGCCAAGCTCAGTGACCTTATCCTCAGGTATAAGAGTAAACATCGTTCTGTTCGTAGCAACGCCTACCGGTTTGATCCAGTTATCTACATCATAACGCCGTCCCACCGGTCCTCCATTAATTCTTGATGCACTGACATAAGAGAAACCTCTATTTTTAACGGCAACAAACTCCGGATTTCTCCATATATTGACGAAAGCAAAATCTACACTGTTTGCCTTTGAGCCATATCCTTTAATTTCCTTCAGGCTTAATACATGTTTCTGCACACCTTGTACCATTATTCCCTCTATGGAGAAAATATAAGGTTGATCCGGTTCTGTTGAATGTTCCCATTCGGGTGCCATTTCTATATTGTTGAAAACAAGCGCAACATTATTGTCAACCCCCTCAAGACCTTCGATATTGATAATTTTTTCCTCTCTTCCTCCCTCTATATCTTCCACCACAATCTTGATTCCATTGGTATCTTTATTATCTACGACAGTTTTCAGGATAAATTCCATTTCCAACGGATTGCCAGACACCGGAATAGTCGTATATTCCTTCAGGTCACCCAGTACTTTATTGCACAACGTATGTTTTACAGACTTAATACCTACGGCAGAACGAATCACTACAGACAGAGAAACCTCTTCATCGGGTACTAAAACAGGGAAATTCGATGGTTCTGTGAATATCTGAGATGGAAGTTTGGTTATCTTTTTAATAGGTATTACCTTTTGTGACGTTTTTGTCAAAACGTCCGTCGATGTCACCAATATCCCGACTGCTTCACGCGTGTTGACCTTGACATTCAAATCAAATTCAAGTGTCATATCAGTTTGCAAAGTATCTATCTTTAGGGACATTCATTAAATATTACAAAATTAGCCAACTAATTCATACACAAATTATTGCGAATTAGTTGGCTTTTTTGTATCTTTAGGTATTCCCCCGAAAACAAGGTTTGACGGCCAAA
>NZ_JACOOD010000099.1:0-2216 GCF_014287405.1 Bacteroides sp. NSJ-48
CTCGTTTGCACAGGGTTTCCAAAGGGATTTCCCTTTGGCTCGATAGGGTGTTTTTAGCGTTACGGAGTAATGCGTGAAGAAAACGCCCTATTGAGCTATGGTATTTCTGTCTAAATACCTTTGGGAAAGCGAACGTGCATATTACAGATGAAATCCCCCTTTCTTTTTCGGTGGCTGCATCATCCGCCTTGCGAATTGGACTTGCTTCTTCTCCTTTATCGGCTCTGCCAATTGGGACAAGGGCTTACCGCACAGGTAGTCGTTCAAGTCCTTATACTCACGATAGTACATTGACTTGTCAAGCAGGCGTTCCCCAAACTTCTCTTTCAGTTTCGTGCAGGTGTTCCGTCCTGCCGTGTCGTTGTCAAGGAAACAGCCGACTTGGGTGTAGGTCTCCAATATGCTTTCCGCTTTTGCAAGATTGGAAACGGAGTTCAATATGATATAGTCCTGTGTGTCCAATCGCGGGTGTTGCGGATTGTTTTCTACTCGGATGGTAAGGAATGAAAGGTAATCCATGAACCCCTCAAACAGGTAACACATACATCGTTGTCCGCCCTGCTGTCGGATATGGGTGATGTCTTTCGGGGCGACACATCCCTTGAAGTATCTGTTGCGCACTTCATATCCTCCTGCCATGTTCGGAAAGCCGATGGCAAAATAGGGTTTGTCGGCATTCATAAACCGAAGCTCCCTGCATTCTCTTTTGGCAAGTCCGATGTTTATTCCCCTTTCTTGCAGATAGGCTATAAGAGCAGGAGAGGACAACTCACCAACCCTTAATCCCTGATAAGGCTGATTGGCGGAATGCTGTCTGCCAAAAGAGAACGATGCAGGGCGGATGTATGCTGTCCGCTCCTCTATGCGTTTCAGCAGATAGGCTACATCTCCCGAATGGTAGAGTTCCGCTGCCAATGCAATGATATTACCGCCTTTGCCGATGCCGAAGTCGTACCATTTTTCAAGCTCGGTGTTTACCTTGAACGATGCGTCCGTTTCTTCCCGTAACGGTGATTTGTACCACAGGTTCCTGCCTTGTTGCTTTACAGGCGTATAGCCCAGACTTTGCAGATAGTCTGCCAGTTTGATTTGCTTTATATCTTGGATTGTCATATTACATACGGTTTTGAAGTTGATGAAAATTTGTTGATTTGATGAACTGTTGATGTAATATGTTTATATACAGCCTCGTAACCTCTCAACATCTTCTCAACAAACCGCTCACCAAAAGAGAAATCCACAAACGGGTGTCGGTGGTCTCTCAACTTCTCTTTTGGCTTGTTGAAATTTTGTTGAGAATGTATATCGTTTATTGTCAGTGTATTTATACCCATATTCAACAATTCAACAGAAAAATGATAGTATTACAGGGATTCGAGTTGCTCCCTTGTGACGGTGTAGAAGCGTCCCACCCTCTTTATCGGCTCATAGTGACAACTTCTGTTGTAATTGCCCTGATAAGTGGTGTAGGTAAGCCCGTTTGGTGCAGGTGTTAGTTTCCAGCACTCCTGCACCACCTTACGCACTTGGTGCTTTTCCGCCTTTACCTGCGAGTGCACCAGCAGTACGACAAGGTCGTTAAGGCAGAATGAAACGCTATCCACATCCATTGCAACCATAATGTCAAGCAGCAGTTCCGACATCTCTATCTCCAGCCGATTGCGGTTGCTACGGATAATCTTCTGCAAGGCTTCTGTATGCAGCAATGTGGGGTTGAACCACATCCGGCTTTCCTTTTCGGTGGACAGTTTTCTGTGTTGCAGGAAATGGAGAAAGGCGGGTATCTCCGCTTTCAGCTTTTGCAGGAAGTCGGTATCATCGGACTGCAAGCGGTTTATCTTGCGCACCCAATAGCGTGTTTCCCCTGCGTCTATGATTACGGGCAGATGCTCGTTGTTGGAACACAGCACGAATTTGGCGAAGAACGCAATCTCGTCACGGTCTTTGCCTTTGGCTTCCACCTTATAGGAAAGTGTGGTGCTGAGGTTCTTCAACCGCTCGCTATCCTCCCTGCGGTTGAGCAGCACCTCATCCACCACGATAAGCAACTTGCCAGCCCAGTCGGAATTGAACTGGCTGCGGAAATCCTCGTTGGTGTTGAAAGTCACATTGTTCTGAAAAAGGGCTTTCAGAAAGTTCAGGAAGGTGCTTTTGCCCGTGTTGCGTTCTTCCGACACCAACAGCAGGATAGGCAACTTCTGAATCGGTTGCAGGTA
>NZ_JACOOD010000100.1:0-2146 GCF_014287405.1 Bacteroides sp. NSJ-48
GTCGCTGCAAGCACTTGGCTATGACGGTGGCGAATCTTGTCGTAATACATCAATTGAACTTTTTAGGCCACAAAGATAAGTCAAAGAACGCTTTAATCAATTATTCGATATAAACTCTATTATTTATAACTGATAGTAATGTTTTTAACAGGAGCTCCCTTTTCGTCAAGGAGGCGGATACAAAAATCGCTCATTCCGGGTCCGTTGATAACGGCTCCCCGGATAATATTCTTTCCTTTTTTTAAGGTCAGCCGCTTGGACAGGCAATCGTCTTTTACCATACGGCGGTCACCGGATAAAATGACAACTTCTTCACCATTCAGCCACCACATGGAGGCGGAATTTGAACCGACCGATATTCTGACATTCGGTATGTCCTCCGGACAATTGATAACAGTGACAGCCCAAAACAGTACGCCGTATATTTGTTTTTGAAGACTAGATGCAAAACGGAACAGCTTTACATTAAACAATTTACTGTCGAGAGCGTGCCAGGTTAGTTTCTGTTTACCGACTTTTACTTTGTCGCCGTCTTTGGGTAATACGGTGAATTGTCCGGGAAAATATTCGGTAGTAAAGGCCTTACGGATATAACTGTCCGTAAATACCGTGTTACTGCGGTTAGGCTTGTCGATAGGTTCGAGCAATAGCCAACGGCGGATAAAACCATCATCATCGGGTGATATGACATCGGTAGTACCCGGCGAAAAATAGGTGGCCAAACGAGAGGCGGTTTCTTTGTTCTGTGCATACCCCTGCACACTCATTAGAGTGGCGAAGCAAATCGCCAACCATACTCTGTAATAAGGATTTTTCATTGTTATGGTGTGTTTCTCAATAATACATAATTATTTAAATAGTAGTGGAGCAAATTCTTTCAGGCATCTGCGCCAAGTGAGAAATTCATGGGCAGTACCCGGAGATTCGTAATAGATGTTGTTGATACCGGCGGCTTTCAAACCATCGCTGAGTTTTTTGGTTCTTTCGGGATGTTCTTCCGAACCGATACCCAGGAAAAACACGTGGATGTTATCATTGAATGCCTTGCGGTCTTTGAAGATTCCGTTATAAGTTGTGTCTATATTCTTCAAGTCGATATTGCCTGCTCCACTGAAGCCACCGATATAAGCAAACTTGTCAGGGTTATTCAGCGTGGTGTTAAAAGTGAGAAGACCACCCCAGGAAAGTCCGGCCATTGCACGGTTGTCCCGGTCTGTCAACGTCCGGAAATTAGATTCAATGTGCGGAATGATTTCATTTACCAAAATGGCCGGAAATTGGGCACCGAATTTTGCTCTGGTATCGGCAAGGCTTTCGCCCGGCTTGTTTTTAAATACTTCGATATTGCCGTTGTCCATTACTACGATCATGGGTTTGGCCTTACCTTCGGCAATCAGATTATCCATGATGAAGTTCATCTTACCTTGGTTGGCCCAGCTTGTCTCATTTTCTCCCATACCGTGCTGCAGGTACAGTACCGGGTACTTTTTGGAAGGATTCTTATCATACTCTGCGGGTGTGTAGACGAGGCATCTACGCCATTCTTTACGAATGTCGGAATAATACCAGCTTTGGCTTATTAAACCGTGAGGTACATTCTTGATAGAATAATAGTCTACTCCCTTTTCTGGAATCTCAATACCGCTGACCCATTTGCCCATGCCGAAGAAGGGTTTGCCATTGGGGTCGGCTGTACTTACCCCATCTACTATTATTTGATAGTAATGGAAACCGACGACCTCAGGCTTTTCCGAAACAAGCGACCAGTATCCGTCTGCTTCTTTGGTCATTTCACCCCGGAAGCTGATTTCTACTTTTTTTGCATTAGGAGCAAAAACTCTGAAATGTACTCGCCGGTCTTCACCTATCCGGGGGTATTCCGCGCCATTGATATTATGCTCATTAGGTACTGTACCCGCAGGAAATTCTTCTTGTTGGGCATACATAGTTAAGGGAAACACCGCTAAAAATAGAAAAATAAAGTTCAATGCGTTTTTCATAATTTGAATGTTTAAAATAATATATATTAGAGTTTATATCGAATAATTGATTAAAGCGTTCTTTGACTTATCTTTGTGGCCTAAAAAGTTCAATTGATGTATTACGACAAGATTCGCCACCGTCATAGCCAAGTGCTTGCAGCGAC
>NZ_JACOOD010000101.1:0-1734 GCF_014287405.1 Bacteroides sp. NSJ-48
CAGAAATACAGCGAGAATTAACAAAGCTGCATAAACCGCTATTTCGGAATAAGAACTGTATTTCCATAGCCTATAAAATTTGAAAAATAAATAATCTATCATACTTAATTACCATTAATGGGATAGCGGGGAACGCTGTCAAGCGTTATCACGCTTCGTTATCTATATTTTCAACTGAATCAGAATGGAATTTTAGAAGCATAAGCCGCATAATATTTTCCTTATCTTCCCAATATTCCTCGTCTATTTTATTCAACTTGGTGATTTCGTTCTCTGTCAAATGCTTGGGAATATCCCATAGCTTTTGTAATTGACTGTCATTTTCCAATCTTTGGATGATGCTGTATGCCTGTATAAGAAGTTGTTCTGTATATGTTGCGTTAATTGCTCCCAGTCCTTTGATTGCAAGCAAATAAGCATCATAGCCCCAATTGCAGAAGAATTGAAGAAATCCACCATTATACATTTCAAGTTCCAGCCAATATAATGCGGCGACCATACTGTCTGTTTCCCCCATATCTTGATAATTGGGACGAATTTCTGTAAACTTACGTCCAATAGGGGAAAAGGATTGCTCCCAATATTGTTCTAAATTTTCCATTCTTATTGCTTTTGTTATAGATAATGGCTTGACAAGGAGCTGCGTTTAGCAGCTATCTTGGCTTGTTAGTAATAATTCATTCCTCTTTCTGTTCATCCAAACATTCATTCACCCATTCTCTAAGTCCTTCATCAATATCTTTCTGCAATGTTTCTTCTAAAATCACTATACCTTCTGATTTTTCGGAAGTGTCAAGAGAGTTTAAGAATCTGTTAAGCATCCATATATTATATTCAGTAGGCACTCTACGAATAGAAGCATATAAAAAAGGAGCATAAGTATTATTATCAAATTTTTCCAAATAATGGACTACACGACCGGGATTGCCAAAGTTGAAATGTGGATGCCTTTCAAGTAATCTAAATAAAGGCTCGATTAAAGCATTATCCATTTCAGTTAAAACAGATTCTACCTCTTGCAAATCTTCTTCGGATTGAAGATTCATATCGTTGATTTTAGAAATAATCTCATTTACATTCATACTTCGTTTATGTTTATCAAGTTATTACTAATGGGATAGCGGGGAACGCTGTCAAGCGTTATCACGCTTCGTTATCTATATTTTCAACTGAATCAGAATGGAATTTTAGAAGCATAAGCCGCATAATATTTTCCTTATCTTCCCAATATTCCTCGTCTATTTTATTCAACTTGGTGATTTCGTTCTCTGTCAAATGCTTGGGAATATCCCATAGCTTTTGTAATTGACTGTCATTTTCCAATCTTTGGATGATGCTGTATGCCTGTATAAGAAGTTGTTCTGTATATGTTGCGTTAATTGCTCCCAGTCCTTTGATTGCAAGCAAATAAGCATCATAGCCCCAATTGCAGAAGAATTGAAGAAATCCACCATTATACATTTCAAGTTCCAGCCAATATAATGCGGCGACCATACTGTCTGTTTCCCCCATATCTTGATAATTGGGACGAATTTCTGTAAACTTACGTCCAATAGGGGAAAAGGATTGCTCCCAATATTGTTCTAAATTTTCCATTCTTATTGCTTTTGTTATAGATAATGGTTCAGCAGGGAACGGCTTGCCGTTATCCTGCGTTGTTAATGGTATATTTATATTTTCCCTTTACTATAAAAAGCCTCTAAAACAAAGAGAAACAACGAAAGGAAAATGTAT
>NZ_JACOOD010000102.1:0-1719 GCF_014287405.1 Bacteroides sp. NSJ-48
ATCAAAAGAATCATGGCGCACGAGTTTGACAACCCCACCCTCGCATTGGTGCGAGACCTGTTCATTTTCGCCTGCTTCACCGCCTTGTCTTTCGTGGATATGAAAGAACTCACAACGGACGAAATAGTGGAGGTGAACGGTGAGAAATGGATATTGTCGAAACGGCACAAGACAAATGTCCCGTTCCAAGTGAAGCTGCTGGATATTCCCTTGCAGATAATCGAACGGTACAAGTATCTGTCGGAAGACAGGCTGGTTTTCGGGAAAATCAACTATTGGACGATGTGCAAACAACTGAAAAAGGTAATGGCGGAATGCGGAATAGAGAAGCAAATCTCCTACCATTGCGCACGTCATACATTTGGAACACTGGCTCTTAGCAAGGGGATGCCCATTGAAAGCGTGAGCCGTGTTCTGGGACACACGAACATTGTCACGACTCAAATCTATGCGAAGATAACCACACAGAAACTTGACAATGACCTGACGATGTTCGGCAACAAGCTGAACGCATCGTTCGGAAATGTAACCCCATAACCAAGCATAGCCATGAAACGAAGCATCATCACAACGGACGGCAACGGCAACATCACCTTGCCGACCGACATTAGCGCAACCGCCATGAGCGAATGGGAACTTTGCGCCCTGTTCGGAGTAACCGCCCCGACATTCCGTGCAGGGCTGAAAGCTCTTTGCAAGAGCGGAATTTTAAGGGAATACGGGATAAGGCGAAGCATACAGGTATCCGATAATTGCTGTATGGAGGTTTACAACCTTGAAGCGATAGTTGCCCTTGCTTTCCATATCGGCACATTCGGAGCCGAAAGGGTACGCAATGCCGTTCTTGAAAGACTGTACCTGCGAAAAGAGAAAACAAGCATCTTCTTCTCGCTGAATACCAACGGTATATCCAAATCCGAATACTTCTCGTAGCTGAATGACTGACGTAATTCACTCGGTAAGTCAGTAATTCATTAAGTCAGTATGACAGCACGACAGACGCTCTGTTTTTTTCTCCCGAAAAGCGTAATCCGACATTCGCTTTTCGGGAGTTTTTCCGTTTGCGCAACCCGTTTCCTGTCCCAGACCATTGAAAGTTTTTGTTTCGGGGGCTATTTGTCACCATTCTGCTGTGTTTTGCATAACAACCTATCCGATAATTGATTATATTTTTGCAGCTGGTAATTTTCAAACTTAAAACCATTTGATTATGTCAGCTATCGAACAACAAGACAGCCACAGACCGCCATCGGATGGCGGCATGGCAAAGGAAGAATTTATCCGTGTCGGAACAACGCTCTACAAGATTGTGGAGCAACCGAAACTGAACGGAGGGTACGTGAGGAAACGTATCGCATGGAACAACGAGACCCTGCGACAGGATTACGGCAAGGATTACATCGGCAGCGTTCCCAAGTATGACGGCTTCTGCACAGTACCCGAACACATCGGCTACCGTTCCGTGGTCGGCAAATTCCTTAACCTCTACGAACCGATAGACCATGTACCCCGACAAGGGGATTTCCCCTCTATCCGTTCATTGCTGCATCACATCTTCGGGGAACAATACGAGTTGGGGATGGACTATCTGCAACTGCTCTACCTGCAACCGATTCAGAAGTTGCCTATCCTGCTGTTGGTGTCGGAAGAACGCAACACGGGCAAAAGCACCTTCCTGAACTTTCTGAAAGCCCTTTTTCAGAACAATGTGACTTTCAA
>NZ_JACOOD010000103.1:0-1708 GCF_014287405.1 Bacteroides sp. NSJ-48
ATCAAAAGAATCATGGCGCACGAGTTTGACAACCCCACCCTCGCATTGGTGCGAGACCTGTTCATTTTCGCCTGCTTCACCGCCTTGTCTTTCGTGGATATGAAAGAACTCACAACGGATGAAATAGTGGAGGTGAACGGTGAGAAATGGATATTGTCGAAACGGCACAAGACAAATGTCCCGTTCCAAGTGAAGTTGCTGGATATTCCCTTGCAGATAATCGAACGGTACAAGTATCTGTCGGAAGACAAGCTGGTTTTCGGGAAAATCAACTATTGGACGATGTGCAAACAGCTGAAAAAGGTAATGGCGGAATGCGGAATAGAGAAGCATATCTCCTACCATTGCGCACGTCATACGTTTGGAACACTGGCTCTTAGCAAGGGGATGCCCATTGAAAGCGTGAGCCGTGTTCTGGGACACACGAACATTGTCACGACTCAAATCTATGCGAAGATAACCACGCAGAAACTTGACAATGACCTGACGATGTTCGGCAACAAGCTGAACGCATCGTTCGGAAGTGTAACCCCATAACCAAGCATAGCCATGAAACGAAGCATCATCACAACGGACGGCAACGGCAACATCACCTTGCCGACCGACATTAGCGCAACCGCCATGAGCGAATGGGAACTTTGCGACCTGTTCGGAGTAACCGCCCCGACATTCCGTGCAGGGCTGAAGGCTCTTTGCAAGAGCGGAGTTTTAAGGGAATACGGGATAAGGCGAAGCATACGGGTATCCGATAATTGCTGTATGGAGGTTTACAACCTTGAAGCGATAGTTACCCTCGCTTTCCATATCGGCACATTCGGAGCGGAACGGGTACGCAATGCCGTTCTTGAAAGACTGTACCTGCGAAAAGAGAAAACAAGCATCTTCTTCTCGCTGAATACCAACGGTATATCCAAATCCGAATACTTCTCGTAGCTGAATGCCTGACATTATTCACTCGGTAAGTCAGTAATTCATTAAGTCAGTACGACAGAACGACAGACGCTCTGATTTTTTCTCCCGAAAAGCGTAATCCGACATTTGCTTTTCGGGAGTTTTTCCGTTTGCACAGCCCCAAGCCATTGAACGTTTTTGTTTCGGGGGCTATTTGTCACCATTCTGCCGTGTTTTGCATAACAACCTATCCGATAATTGATTATATTTTTGCAGCTGGTAATTTTCAAACTTAAAACCATTTGATTATGTCAGCTATCGAACAACAAGACAGCCACAGATCGCCATCGGATGGCGGCATGGCAAAGGAAGAATTTATCCGTGTCGGGACAACGCTCTACAAGATTGTGGAGCAACCGAGACTGAACGGAGGGTATGTGAAGAAACGCATCGCATGGAACAACGAGACCCTGCGACAGGATTACGGCAAGGATTACATCGGCAGCGTTCCCAAGTATGACGGCTTCTGCACCGTACCCGAACACATCGGCTACCGTTCCGTGGTCGGCAAGTTCCTTAACCTTTACGAACCGATAGACCACCGACCGCAGGAGGGCGATTTATCGCATATCCAATCTTTGGTACAGCACATCTTCGGGGAACAATACGAGTTGGGGATGGACTATCTACAACTGCTTTACCTGCAACCGATTCAGAAGTTGCCTATCCTGCTGTTGGTGTCGGAAGAACGCAACACGGGCAAAAGCACCTTCCTGAACTTTCTGAAAGCCCTTTTTCAGAACAATGTGACTTTCAA
>NZ_JACOOD010000104.1:0-1518 GCF_014287405.1 Bacteroides sp. NSJ-48
TCGTCGTCGCACGATACGAATGTGAATGACACTGCGGCGAACAGGCAGAGTGCCAACGCCTTGAAGATTGATGTTCTCTTGTTCTTGTTGTTCAGTATGTTCATTATTCTTTGATTTTTAGATTGTTGTTCTTTTGTTGTTTTCTTGATACTTGTTGCAGGTACTCGTTCAAGTCCTTGCAGCCTTGATAGATGCCGGAACGGTCTGTCACCTTTCCTCCGTAGCGTGTCCGCAGGGCTTCCATTGCCCTGCGTCCGGCTTCGTCTCGGTCGAGGTAACAGTCGATGCGCTCGTACCCGTCCAGATGTTTCAAAGCCTTTTCCACGTTGGCGACGGAGTTCAGCACAAGGCAGTCACCCGTTGCCAAACCGAGCGTGACGGCGGACAGGAAGTCCATAAAGCCCTCGAACACGCTGCACACGTCCGCCGGGATGTCCCCCGCCTTGACCAGCGACACGTCCTTTGGTGGTACGCAACCCTTGAAACGGCGGCTTCGGGTTTCATAGCCGCCCGACACGTTCGGAAAGCCGACGGCAAAGTACCGCTTACCACGCACGCCGTAGTTCAGGCGGCAGCAGTGGCGGGATGCAACGGCATAAGGGATGCCTCTTTCCTTCAAATACTCCGTCAGCGGAGAGCGGAGCAGCGGGACGGCTTCCACTCCCTCAAAGGCAGGTTCGGACGGTTCCGGCAGGTACAACGGCTTTTCTGCTGCGGCAAGCGGCATACGGGCGGTTTCCGCTATGAATCTCGCCTGCGCCATGAAATCCCCGCTTCGGGTAAACTCCCCGACAAGCGTGAAGATGTCGCCGCCCTTGCCCAAGCCGAAGTCGTACCAGAGCTGTTTCGCCACGTTCACACGGAAGGAGGGCGTGCGTTCACTGCGGTATGGCGCACGATACCACAGCTCGTTTCCGCTCCTTCGGACAGGCTCATGTCCCAGCCGTGCGAGAAAGTCCGCAATGGGTATCTGCCTCATATTCTCAATGTCCGTCCGTTCCATGCGACGTGTCAGTTGATGATTATCTTGACGCCCGCCCCGAACTGCGTATGGAACTTCCGTGTGTCGCCACCCCACAGCAGGCGCTCCCGGAGGTTGGCGAGCAGGGCGATACGGTCAGCCACGTAAAACTCCACATCGAGCGTCAGCGCACCGCCGTAGATGAAGGCGTCCCGGTCATGGAGCGTGGAGCCGTCATGCAGCACTTTCTCGCCCCAATTCACCGACTCATATCCGGCGAGAGCCGAAGCCCCCGCATAGACGAACACTATTTTACGGGCGTCGGAGAGTATCTTGAAATAATAACCGCCCTCCGCCGTGAACTGCGCCACAGGTATGGCGGTATCCTTGTACGGGTTGTTCTTCAAGAGGTATTCGCCACCGAACACCCACTTGTTACCGTTCTTCGTGTAGGTGGAGAGAGCCGCCCCGAAACTGTAACCGCCATTGTTGCCACTTAAACGCATACCGTCCACAAGGTTAGCTCTCAATTCGATGCCCTGCATCTTCGGCAGGCA
>NZ_JACOOD010000105.1:0-1431 GCF_014287405.1 Bacteroides sp. NSJ-48
GATCATGAAAGATTTAACAACCTTTACGCTTTCAGTCATACAGGAGCTGGAAGACGAAGGGCGGTTCGGAACCGCCCATGTATACCGCAGCATGCTGCGGGCTTTCCAACGGTACTGGGAAAGCCAACACCCCAAAACCGAAATACGGATGCGGAAAGTGTTTGATGTCGCCACGATACAGAAGTTCGAAAGGCATCTGCTGGAGAGGATGCTCAAGCTGAACACCATGTCAACCTACCTGCGCATGTTGCGGGCCGTATACAACCGCGCGTTGCTGGCGGGCCTCACCGGATATGTGCCCGGACTGTTCAAGCATGTATATACCGGAACCCGTGCCGACGTGAAACGAGCCCTGCTCCCCGCCGAAATGGGACAGACCCTTGACACCTCCGCTTCCGTGCGCCGGGAGCTGAAAGAAGCGCAGATATGGTTCGCCTTGCTATTCCTGCTGAGGGGCATGCCCTTTGCAGACCTTGCAAGGCTGCGCAAATGCGATTTCAAGGACGGGGTAATTACCTACTGCAGACAGAAAACGGGAAGACAGATACGTGTACACGTCACCGCCGAAGCGGCAGAGCTTATCCGCCAATGTGCCGACCGCCGCACGGGCTCGCCCTACCTGCTCAACATACTGGGGGACGAAAACTGCCGTTTCCCGCTGGGAAGGCGTGAAGAATACCGACATTACCAGCAGGTCTTGCGGAGCTTCAACCGGAAGCTCAAACTGCTGGCAACCGCACTCGGACTGAGAGGAAAGCTCTCCTCCTACACCGCACGACACACATGGGCCACAACGGCGTTCCACACCAAAGTCACCGTGGGAGTAATAAGCAACGCACTGGGGCATTCATCGGTAAAGGTCACGGAAACCTATCTGAAACCCTTCGAAAACGAAGCGCTGGACAAGGCCAACAAGAAAATTATTGCTTACGTAAAGAAATGCGGAAACCGATAAGGATGGCTGGGAAATATTTTCTGTATATTACTATGATACAGATTATTACAAAGGAATTACTTTGTAGGTAACGGGAGATATTCCTACCGCAAAAGTAATTATAAAACTTGAAAAACAAAACAAAAAAGATAAAATCTTATCGGATACGGCGTAAAAGACCGGCAGCAGACAAAACAGAACAAACCAACCCCAACCTATAGAGCAATAATCAGCCTGCCGCCTTCCGAACGGAAAGCAGGAAAACGCCTGTTGTATAAATTTTACAGATATACAACCCGGCTGCACACGTGGCAGACGCTTCTGCAAGATGCCTGACGGCAATCTCCCGTTACCTACAAAGTAACGGACGGATACCCAAATCAAACAAACAAGAAAACTACATGATAACGCCCAGAACACAGACTGCCATTGCAGTACTCAAATGTATTTATGCAAGAGACTACGGTACTTGCATAAAACCGTGCACACTTACCGAA
>NZ_JACOOD010000106.1:0-1346 GCF_014287405.1 Bacteroides sp. NSJ-48
CGGAAAATCCTCTATGTAGATACCGAGCAGAGCAAATACCATTGCCATAAGGTCATGGAGCGTATTTTGCGACTTGCCGGACTGCCTACCGACAAGGACAGGGACGATTTTGTTTTCATCGTGCTAAGAGAGCAGACCCCCGACAAGCGGAAACAGATTATCGGCTATATGCTTGAAAATATGCCCGATGTGGGGTTGCTCATCATTGACGGAATCCGTGACTTGATGTACGACATCAACAGCCCCAGCGAATCAACCGACCTAATCAACCTTTTGATGCGCTGGTCAAGTGGGTATAACCTGCATATCCACACCGTGCTGCATTTGAACAAGGGGGATGACAACACAAGGGGGCATATCGGTACGGAACTGAACAACAAGGCTGAAACCGTCCTGCAAATCACGAAAAGCCAGCAGGACGGCAACATAAGCGAGGTAAAGGCGATGCACATACGTGACCGGGAATTTGACCCGTTCGCATTCCGTATCAATGACAACGCTTTACCCGAAATCGTGGATGATTATGTATTCCAACAACCTAAGCAGGACAGGAACTTCTCGCTTACGGAACTGACTGGACAGCAACACCGGGAAGCGTTGGAGAACGGTTTCGGCAAGCAGGTGGTACAAGGCTATTCCAATGTCATAGCGGCATTGAAACAGGGTTATGCGAGTATCGGTTACGAGCGTGGACGCAATGTTCTTGTGTCGCTTAACAAGTTTCTTGTGAACAAGCGCATGATTGTGAAAGAGGGCAAGGGCTACCGCTATAATCCCGATTTCCATTATTAAAAGTCAGTTTGGTTTAGTCCGGGTGTATATACAAGAGGAACGGACTTACTATTTCCCAGTATCGGAACAGGCAGGTTTAGTATGGTACGGGTGTATATATAACGGACTAAACAGGACTGGCGCACTTTTCAACTGTTTTTTTAATCCCCAAAAAAGAAAATGTTATGAACATCGAAGATGTGAAACAAATACCCATCGCAGACTATCTGCACAGTTTAGGTTACTCTCCTGTCAAGCAGCAGGGTAACGGTTTATGGTACAAATCACCGTTAAGGGAGGAACACGAACCGTCTTTCAAGGTGAACACTGACCGCAACCTTTGGTATGACTTTGGCGCAGGCAAGGGCGGCAACCTCATCGCACTGGCAAAGGAACTCTATTGTTCAGACAGCTTGCCATACCTTTTAAACCGGATAGCGGAACAGACACCGCACGTCCGTCCGGTCAGTTTTTCTTTTCCCCAGCGTAGGACAGAACCGAGCTTCCAGCATTTGGAAGTCCGTGACCTTACCCATCCGGCATTGCTCCGTTACTTGCAGGGACGGGGTATCAAT
>NZ_JACOOD010000107.1:0-1276 GCF_014287405.1 Bacteroides sp. NSJ-48
CTCAAGCCCGGGCTTTGTTATTACCCAAAGTTTTCGTATCTTTAGGCATAAAGTTTTTCGTTATGGCAAAGTTACATTTTCGTCCTTACATTCCCAACCAAACCGTTCTTTTTCCACAAAGAATTGATGAAAACATAGCTACGAACGACCCGGTTCGCATCGTGAATGCTGTTATTGACAACCTCAATCTTGAGAGTTTCAAGAAGCTTTATAAGGAAACGGGCCGTTGTCCTTATCATCCTAAAATGATGCTTAAGGTGATAATCTACGCCTACATGAATAATATCTATTCTTGCCGTAAAATAGAGAAGCACCTCCTTCGTGACATTCATTATATTTGGCTTGCCGGTAATGAGCATCCGGATTTTATCACGATCAACCGTTTTCGTAACCGTGTAAAGGAGGAAATAAATAATGTATTTACCCAGTTGGTTCTTGTCCTTGCCGATAAAGGCTTCATCAGCCTTGATGTGGAGTATATCGACGGTACTAAGATTGAATCCAAAGCCAACAAATATACTTTTGTCTGGCGCAAGACAGTCGAACGGAACCGTACGAGACTAATGGATAAAATCCGTATTCTCTTGGAGCAGGTGGATGAAACCATTGCACAGGAGAACTCTATAAAAGACACATCCGTGGAGTTTACTTCCTGCAAGCTCTCTGACATAGTGGATGAACTTAAAGAAGCCCTGGAACGCCAGCCTGCAACAAAGGATAAGGAAGAAAAGAAAGCCCTGCGCAAAAAGAAGAAGCAGGTCAGGGAACTTGAAGGGTATCGTGACAAGCTGATAGAATATGACAATCACCTTGATACCCTTGGAGAACGTAACTCCTATTCCAAGACCGATCCTGGTGCCACATTCATGCGCATGAAAGAAGATGCCATGAAGAACGGGCAGACCAAACCCGGATATAATCTGCAAATAGGTACTGAAAACCAATTTATCACAGACTTCCGTCTGTTTCCCAACCCTACCGATACACTGACCCTCATACCTTTTTTCCACTCTTTCCAGTACCGCTATAACCGTTTACCGAATATCTGCGTGGCAGACTCCGGTTACGGTTCGGAAGAAAATTACCGGTTCATGCAGGAGAATGGGATAGAAGCCTTCATCAAGTACAATTACTTCCATAAAGAACAGCGTCCCCGTTATACTCCCAACCCGTTCCATGCCGAAAGTCTCCATTACAATGAGGGGGAGGATTATTACGTTTGTCCTATGGGACAGCACATGAACCGTATAGGAACCAAACGTGACAAGACAGCGAG
>NZ_JACOOD010000108.1:0-1176 GCF_014287405.1 Bacteroides sp. NSJ-48
CTCATGATACGCGGCAGGCCCAGGATTGAGCAGGGCGGGTCGTCCGGATGGATCACCAGCTCGACGCCGGCCTCGTCGGCAACGGGACAGATTTCGCTGAGGAAATATATCAGGTTGGAGCGCAACTTTTCGGGGGTGATATCCTTATAGCGGTCAAGCTCTTTCTGGAACTGCTCCAAGGTAAAGCTCTCTTCCGAACCGGGCAGGCCGGCAATCATGTTGTGTACCAGCAACTGCCTGTCGTCTTCCGTCATCTGCTCGAAGCGGGCTTTGGCCCTGGCCTTTTCCGCGTCGGTGTAATCGGCTTCCGCACCGGGGCGCTTCAGCAGGAAGAGGTCGAAAGCGATGAAGGCCGCGCGTTCGAAGCGCAGGGCGCGGCTGCCGTCGGGAAGCTCGTAGGCAAGATCGGTACGCGTCCAGTCCAGTACGGGCATGAAGTTGTACGTCACGATGTTCACACCGCATTTGCCGAGGTTGCGCAGGCTTTCCTTGTAGTTGTCGATATACCGTTGGAAATCTCCGGTCTGCGTCTTGATGTGCTCGTGTACGAGTACGCTTTCAACGACCGACCAGCGGAGACCTGCGGCTTCAATTATCTCCTTGCGTTTCATGATTTCTTCCACCGTCCACACCTCACCGTTGGGGATGTGGTGCAGGGCGTTCACGATGCCGGTGGCTCCGGCCTGTCTGATGTCCCATAGGCTGACGGGGTCGTTAGGACCGTACCAGCGCCAGGTTTGTTCACAAAGTATCATATTGTAATGGTATAAGTTTATAAAGTATATGTCTGTCTATTATGAATGAGGATGTGCTAAAATATACTTGATGATTTCTTTTTTAGGCACGGATTACACGGAAAAAGGGATAAAATAAATCCGTGTCTATCCGTGTAATCCGTGCCTAAAAAAGAAACAGATAGCAAGTGAGTTTTATTTTGGCATACTCTCACGGATTTCATCAGATGGAGAATGCGTCGAAACCGCCGTCCACCACCGAGAGTGCCCCGGTCACGAAGCTGGAAGCATCACTGATGAGGTAATGGATGGTTCCGAACAGTTCTTCCGGTTCGGCAAAGCGTCCGCACGGAGTGTGGGCGATGATGGTCTTTGCACGGTCTGTGTACGAACCGTCGGGGTTGGTGAGCAGCGCACGGTTCTGGTTGGTGAGCAGGAATCC
>NZ_JACOOD010000109.1:0-1076 GCF_014287405.1 Bacteroides sp. NSJ-48
CTCATGATACGCGGCAGGCCCAGGATTGAGCAGGGCGGGTCGTCCGGATGGATCACCAGCTCGACGCCGGCCTCGTCGGCAACGGGACAGATTTCGCTGAGGAAATATATCAGGTTGGAACGCAGCTTTTCGGGGGTGATGTCCCTGTAACGGTCAAGCTCTTTCTGGAACTGCTCCAAGGTAAAGCTCTCTTCCGAACCGGGCAGGCCGGCAATCATGTTGCGTACCAGCAACTGCCTGTCGTCTTTCGTCATCTGCTCGAAGCGGGCTTTGGCCCTGGCCTTTTCCGCGTCGGTGTAATCGGCTTCCGCACCGGGGCGTTTCAGCAGGAAGAGGTCGAAAGCGATGAAGGCCGCACGTTCGAAGCGCAGGGCGCGGCTGCCGTCGGGAAGCTCGTAGGCAAGGTCGGTACGCGTCCAGTCCAGTACGGGCATGAAGTTGTACGTCACGATGTTCACACCGCATTTGCCGAGGTTGCGCAGGCTTTCCTTGTAGTTGTCGATATACCGTTGGAAATCTCCGGTCTGCGTCTTGATGTGCTCGTGTACGGGTACGCTTTCAACGACCGACCAGCGGAGACCTGCGGCTTCAATCATCTCCTTGCGTTTCATGATTTCTTCCACCGTCCACACCTCGCCGTTGGGGATGTGGTGCAGGGCGTTCACGATGCCGGTGGCTCCGGCCTGTCTGATGTCCCATAGGCTGACAGGGTCGTTAGGACCGTACCACCGCCAGGTTTGTTCACAAAGTATCATATTGTAATGGTATAAGTTTATAAAGTATATGTCTGTCTATTATGAGATGTGCCAAAATACACTTGATGATTTCTTTTTTAGGCACGGATTACACGGATTTCATCAGATGGAGAATGCGTCGAAACCGCCGTCCACCACCGAGAGTGCCCCGGTCACGAAGCTGGAAGCGTCACTGATGAGGTAGTGAATGGTTCCGAACAGCTCTTCCGGTTCGGCAAAGCGTCCGCACGGAGTGTGGGCGATGATGGTCTTTGCACGGTCTGTGTACGAACCGTCGGGGTTGGTGAGCAGCGCACGGTTCTGGTTGGTGAGCAGGAATCC
>NZ_JACOOD010000110.1:0-1043 GCF_014287405.1 Bacteroides sp. NSJ-48
GGCTCAGTAGATTTTTAGCGGGGATTATTTTTTATACTCGTGAAGTATTGCTTACTTCGCATTATGAAAAACGATTATTTGAACATGCTAGCCAGCCTCGTGTTGCCTGCGCAGATATTAGATTACTTTCTTATCTCTGGAGTCGAACAAACCTCTCAAGAGATTCATATCAGTCTGGATGAAAAGATGAATCCCAAGTTAAGCAATGACGTACATTTTGAATCCAAAGGTTTTATGGAAGCTGTAAATGTGACAGACTTTCCCATACGGGACCATAAGGTAATTCTCAAGATCAGACGCCGGCGTTGGACGGACTTACGCACAGGGAAAAGCTTTAGTATTCCCATCGACCTCGACATTGTGGCCAAGGGAACCAGATACTCCAAAGAATTTGGATCTTTTTTAAAAGAAACGTATGGAGACATCCCCAGTGACTTGCCGTACGCTTGAGGAATTCTATCATATAGACTGTCATACATTCGAAAAACAGTACAAGGAGGTTCTCAGCGGATATCGTAATTGGGAACAGTTATCTCATGCCGATGAATGGATGCTGTTTCCAGAGAATATAGGACCGCATCTGGCAATTGACGAAACATCGCTCTCAAACGGTGAACTTTACACCTTTGTGACCAACCGCGATGCCTGCACAAGGGAGTGTTCTCTTGTAGCAGTTGTGGCAGGCACCAAATCGGAGGATGTAATAGCTGTACTTCAGCGAATTGACGAGGAAAGTCGTTATGCCGTTAAAGAAGTGACACTTGACCTTTCAGACTCCATGCGCAAGATCGTACGGACTGCATTTCCTAAAGCCTGCCGTGTGATAGACCGTTTTCACATTCAGAAATTAGCTTGTGATGCCGTGCAGGAATTACGCATCAAACACCGTTGGGATGCCATACAGCAGGCCAATGAGGAAATGGAGGAAGCTAAACAGAAGAACGAGGATTATGTCCCATACCGATATGCTAATGGTGATACCCGTAGGGAGTTGCTTATACGCTCGCGGTATTTACTTTTCAAATCAGCCGATAAATGGACAG
>NZ_JACOOD010000111.1:0-1037 GCF_014287405.1 Bacteroides sp. NSJ-48
TAACGTGAGTTCGAAATAAAATCAAAAAATAGCAAGTTGTCCGTCATTGACAAAATTTACGTCAATGGCGGGCTTCTTTTCAAAAAAGCAGTATGCCGCGATAGCCGACAAGGAGTTGGCTATAAAGTTACTGAATGAACGATGTCTTGAGTGTTCAATTTGTGCGATGTTCTTCAGTTCGTCATTGACCGTTTCAATCAAGGCTCTTTTTCTTAGCAAAATCTTGTCGGCAATACTCATCAGTGAGTTCCTCATATTATTTTTAACTTTAGTAACAAGCTGTATGCCATTAAGAAAAAGGTTTTCAAACAGAGCCTGACCTATATATCCCTTGTCTGCACATAGTTTTCCTTTGATGTTTTCCAGAAACTTACCCTGTTTCAACGGTTCCCGGTCATCCACGTTTCCAGGTGTGAACATGAAATTGAGGATCTCTCCTTTGTCATTGATTATCAGATGCAGCTTGAATCCGAAGAACCATCCCATAGAACATCTTCCACGCTCGGCAAGCCCTTCAAATGTCTTATGAATCAAGATTCTTTGGTTACGACATACACATAAGGGAGTGGAATCAACGAAACTGATGCCGGTACAAGTTCCCAGCAGTACTTTTTTGATGAATATGGTCATGGGAAGCAATACTTCCTTCTCCAGTTCCACAAAACGGTTATAAGAAACCTGACGAGGAAAAAGGTGTTTCAGATGTTTACAGACATACTCCTTGTAGTAATGCTTGAAACAACGGAAACCACCGGAGTGAAACAGGATTAGAATAACCATAATCTCTGCATCACTCATACGGTTGGGTTTGTTACGATGCATGGTCTTCATATCCTTAATCATATATTTTTCCTGTTGCAATGTAAATTCCTTGCAAAAATCATCGGCCATACAATAAATCTCTGTAACTTTAGACTCTGGAAACATAGTGGTAATCGTTTAAATGTTATAATTCAGCACTATAAATTTAATACTTTTATCGCTATGTTTCTAATTATAAGTGAAATATATTTATTCTTATTTCGAACTCACGTTAA
>NZ_JACOOD010000112.1:0-991 GCF_014287405.1 Bacteroides sp. NSJ-48
TAGACATTATATAGATTAATTTGTTATATGACTCATTTTGTGACTGATTCTAAAGTTGTGTAATCCACAAGCAATAAGAATCACCATATCTTCGAAACCGAATTTATGGCATCTGAATCGTTCTTTGACAATACGGCATTTTTTCATACCACCTATGGCATGCTCCACTTTAATCCTGATACCGGAAATTCGCTTGTTCTCTTGTTTTTCAACAGCAGTAAGCTCTTTTCCTTTTGGTTTTTTCCTGGGCATGCATATTTCAACTCCATCCGGTCTGTGTCCGATGAAACCTGTATCTTGCCAAAGCCTAATACCTCTGGGGAGTAGAAGAGGTTCTTCATCACAAATCTTCTTATCATGGACATGACCTTCGTATGTAGAACTCAGCCATACAATCCTAAGATTGTTGGTACACAACAGGTTATTCTTTATGCTATGAGTTTTTTTTACCACTATAACATGCAGACTGCCTGTCTTCATCCAAAGGGCGTTGAATAGGTCGCTCGGTTCCGTCAAGCAAGACTTCTTCGCATCCTTGAAGGATGTGCATCAGACGTTTGGAGTTACGGTCGGGTAATTCATCAAGCGTTTTCAATGTACGACGGAGAATCTCAGAAAGAAGGTGAATCCACCTGTTGGCCTGGGGCTGGGTCATCTCAAACTGAATGCCATGGAGCTCCTGAAGGGGATTGGTCTTCAGATATACCAATATGAAGAACATTTTGTCCTGAATCAGAGGCAACACACTGGTCTTCCTGTTGTAAGATATACGTTGACGCACTTTGCCTTCCAAAGTGAAATGACTGTAATAGTCATCCCAATGGTACTTGAAAGTTACTAGCAAGGCATCAAACTCAACAGGAGTTAATCCTGTCGCTGCAAGCACTTGGCTATGACGGTGGCGAATCTTGTCGTAATACATCAATTGAACTTTTTAGGCCACAAAGATAAGTCAAAGAACGCTTTAATCAATTATTCGATATAAACTCTA
>NZ_JACOOD010000113.1:0-965 GCF_014287405.1 Bacteroides sp. NSJ-48
AAACGCAAAGAAAAGCGGATTTAAGAAGAAGAATGGTTTGCAAATCATTACCCGTGAAAGAGTAAGATTTAACATATGAGAGATGCTATTGCACCGTTTGTCACCGATTTGCGTATCAAGGTCTAACTCGTTGATATTTAACTTTGCAAACAAAAAACGAGTATGGCAAGAAGTACATTCAAAGTGCTGTTCTACGTGAACGGCAGCAAGGAGAAAGACGGTATTGTCCCCATCATGGGACGAGTGACAATCAACGGTACTGTGGCGCAGTTCAGTTGCAAGCAGACCATCCCGAAAATCCTCTGGGATGCGAAAGGCAACCGAGCCAAAGGCAAGAGTGCCGAAGCACGGAACATCAATCAGGCTTTGGATAACATCAAGGCGCAAATCATCAAGCACTATCAGCGCATATCCGACCGAGAGGCATACGTAACGGCTGAAATGGTGCGCAATGCCTACCAAGGGGTAGGAAGCGAGTATGAGACACTGATAAAGGCTTTTGACAAGGATTGCGCCAGCTTCCTGAAACGTGTCGGCAAAGACCGCAGCATCGGCACATACAAGGTCATGGTAAGGGCAAGAAATTATGTCGCAGCCTTTATCAAGTCGTTCTACAGGCGGACGGATATGTCCATGCTGGAACTTACGCCCGACTTCATCAAGGAGTTTGCGGCTTATCTTACAGCTGAACGGGGACTGAAAAACGCCACCATCTGGCTGAACTGCATGTGGCTGAAAGGCGTGGTCATGCGTGCGCACTATAACGGACTGATACCGAGAAATCCGTTTGCGCAGTTCCATATCAGCCCGAATGTTAAGGAACGGGAATATCTGACAGAGGACGAAATCAAAAGAATCATGGCGCACGAGTTTGACAACCCCACCCTCGCATTGGTGCGAGACCTGTTCATTTTCGCCTGCTTCACCGCCTTGTCTTTCGTGGATATGAAAGAACTCACAACGGA
>NZ_JACOOD010000114.1:0-922 GCF_014287405.1 Bacteroides sp. NSJ-48
GTACACTTTCGTCTGGCGAAAAACGGTTGAGCGGAACCGTGAACGCCTGATGAAGAAGATACATGTCCTGTTAGGGCAGATAGACGATGTCATTGCCCGGGAGAAGTCATCAGAGAACAATGAGGAGGTTGAGTTCACTCCGGCCATGCTGACTGAAATGGCAGGAGAATTGCGTCATGCACTGGAACAGGTTTCCGAGCCATCCGCGAAAGAGGAAAAGACTGAACTGAAAAAGAAACACAAACAGTTGAAGGAACTGGAAGAACACAGGGACAAACTGCAGGAATACGACTGACTGCCATCTGGAAACGCTGCAAGAGAGGAATTCCTATTCCAAGACGGACAAGGACGCTACTTTTATGAGAATGAAGGAGGATGCCATGCGCAACGGACAGACGAAGCCCGGTTACAACCTTCAAATCGGCACCGAAAATCAGTTCATCACCGATTTTGCACTCTTCCCGAACCCTACGGATACACTGACCCTGATTCCTTTCCTGCAATCTTTTTCAAACAGGTATGACCGGATGGCCCATACGGTGGTTGCTGATTCCGGCTATGGCTCCGAAGAGAATTACCGCTTCATGTCCGAAAACGGCATGGAAGCCTACGTAAAGTACAACTATTTCCACATGGAGCAGCGGCCGAGATTCAAACCGGACCCGTTCAAGGCCGAAAACTTCTACTACAATGAAGAACATGACTTCTGCATCTGCCCTATGGGGCAAAGGATGCGGAGGATAGGCACCAGGAATGTGAAAACCGCATCCGGATATGTCAGCGAAAATGCACGGTACAGAGCTGTCAGGTGTGAAGGCTGTCCCCTGCGATGCCGCTGTTTTAAAGCAAAAGGAAACAGGACGATAGAACTGAATCATAGGCTTAGACAATACAAGCGGAGAGCCAAAGAACTGCTCTGCTC
>NZ_JACOOD010000115.1:0-852 GCF_014287405.1 Bacteroides sp. NSJ-48
TCAAGTATTCACCTGTAAGAAGTTACTAATGACAAAAAAGAAATTGCCCGTTCGTTTTACGGGTCAGCACTTTACTATTGATAAAGTGCTAATAAAAGATGCAATAAGACAAGCAAATATAAGTAATCAGGATACGGTTTTAGATATTGGGGCAGGCAAGGGGTTTCTTACTGTTCATTTATTAAAAATCGCCAACAATGTTGTTGCTATTGAAAACGACACAGCTTTGGTTGAACATTTACGAAAATTATTTTCTGATGCCCGAAATGTTCAAGTTGTCGGTTGTGATTTTAGGAATTTTGCAGTTCCGAAATTTCCTTTCAAAGTGGTGTCAAATATTCCTTATGGCATTACTTCCGATATTTTCAAAATCCTGATGTTTGAGAGTCTTGGAAATTTTCTGGGAGGTTCCATTGTCCTTCAGTTAGAACCTACACAAAAGTTATTTTCGAGGAAGCTTTACAATCCATATACCGTTTTCTATCATACTTTTTTTGATTTGAAACTTGTCTATGAGGTAGGTCCTGAAAGTTTCTTTCCACCGCCAACTGTCAAATCAGCCCTGTTAAACATTAAAAGAAAACAGTTATTTTTTGATTTTAAGTTTAAAGCCAAATACTTAGCATTTATTTCCTGTCTGTTAGAGAAACCTGATTTATCTGTAAAAACAGCTTTAAAGTCGATTTTCAGGAAAAGTCAGGTCAGGTCAATTTCGGAAAAATTCGGTTTAAACCTTAATGCTCAAATTGTTTGTTTGTCTCCAAGTCAATGGGTAAACTGTTTTTTGGAAATGCTGGAAGTTGTCCCTGAAAAATTTCATCCTTCGTAGTTCAAAGTCGGGTGGTTGTCAAG
>NZ_JACOOD010000116.1:0-830 GCF_014287405.1 Bacteroides sp. NSJ-48
TAGGGACATTCATTAAATAGTATAAAATTAGCCAACTAATTCATACACAAAGTATTGCGAATTAGTTGGCTTTTTTGTATCTTTAGGTATTCCCCCGCAAATAAGGTTTAGCAGCCAAAACGGGGGAAATTCCCCAACAAAGATATGGCTAAGATACAAAATATTTCGGAAATTCACCCAACTTTGGGCTTTACAGAATTTGATATTATAGAAAAATATCGCAAGAGTTTTCATGAGAGTGAGCTTGGCAGACTTCATTCGGTGTTCCCGTTTGAGCGTATGGCAAAGGTTATGGGCCTGTCGGAACAGCGACTGGGACGCAGGAACATCTTCAGCCCTTCGGCTAAGATTGCCCTCATGGTCCTGAAGGCGTACACCGGCTTCTCCGACAGACAGCTGGTGGAACATCTGAACGGAAACATACACTACCAGATGTTCTGCGGGATCATGATAAATCCGTCTTTCCCCATAACCAACTACAAGATAGTCAGTGCCATCCGCAATGAAATAGCATCCCGTCTTGACATTGATTTCCTTCAGGAAGTGCTTGCCTCATACTGGAAGCCTTATCTTGAGAATCTTCATGTGTGTATGACCGATGCCACATGCTATGAGAGCCATATGCGTTTTCCGACGGACATGAAACTCCTCTGGGAAAGCCTTGAATGGCTCTACAGGCATATCTACCTCCATTGCAGGGAACTGGGTATAAGACGTCCGCGCAACAAGTATGCGGATGTGGCGGAGTCCTATCTGTCCTACTGCAAGAAAAGAAAGAGGAAGGCTTCAAGGACAAGGATGCTCAAGCGCCGTATGATCAGACTCCTTGA
>NZ_JACOOD010000117.1:0-829 GCF_014287405.1 Bacteroides sp. NSJ-48
TTAAATCCATTCAATCAATAACCATTTAATTCAATTTCATTATGAGAGATTTAGTAATTATGCCAGCTATGGCACAGCGTAGAGAATCATTAAACATGGGTGAGTTTGCAGAAGAAGCAATTATTGTGGAAGAAGTTGCAGCACCCAAAAGAGTAAACCATTTCATTGAAGCAAACACACAGGAAGTAACCTTACAGCACTTACAGCAAGACTGCATCATTCCAAGTTTTGCATCAATGGAGGAAACCATAAGCCACCAATCCTTTATAGGTGCAGTAGTAGATGCAGCTAAGGATTACTTTCATGGAGAACAGTTTGATATGCCAGAGATTAGAATCTCACACCCTATCAATGGCAGAATACCAAGTGCATTAGGTAAGAAAGCATCTGAATTGACAGACGAAGAGAAAACTTTGTTCTATCAGAGAATGTGTTTCTGTTTTGAAATTCCATCCATTGTACATGATGAATACGGTAATCGTTTAGCGTTATCCATTGGTGGAGTGAGAGCATATAACGAGATTAACCTATACAGTAAGAAGTCTGTTGAGAGATTTAAAATCTTCATAGGCTTTCGTAATCGTGTGTGCTCAAATTTAATGCTTACTACTGACGGCTTGCAGGATAAGATAGAAGTCCTAAGCATACAGGAACTATATGCAGCAGCATTGAATCTGTTCCATGCTTACAACCCATCCAAAGACCTGCATCTGTTAAGGACACTTGGGCAGATGTCAATCTCAACGAGTGAGTTCTGCCAGATAATAGGCAGGATGAGATTATATCAAGCTCTTACACCCAACCAACAGAAACGCTTACCTCGTCTATT
>NZ_JACOOD010000118.1:0-707 GCF_014287405.1 Bacteroides sp. NSJ-48
GGTGCCGACCTGAACGTGAAGAGCGTGCGTATCTATAACAAGGCGCTGACCTCGGATGAGGTGCTGAACAACTACATCGTGGACCGCAACCACCTGGAGGATGCCGACGGGGAACCGGGCGTGCGCTCGCTGGATGAGGACAACCGCGTGCTGAACGAAGGAGACACGGTGAGCATGGAGAAGCTGATGGGGCTGATGAAGAAGCGCCGGAACTCGATCCTGGTACTGATAGGCACGGGCAGCGTGGGCAGTGAGGTTCCGAGCGAGAGCGACACGCTGAACGTGGTGGATGCACTGGCCCAGCTGAACGACAAAAAGGCCAACAAGCTGGTAAGGGAGGTCCGTTTCTATAACGGAGAGGACAGGACGCTTGACTTTATCCTTACCAACGTATATGTCCGTATTCAGGGTACTTCTTCCGTGAACTATGCCAGAAAGAACTTCCGTTTCTACTTCCAGAAGACGGCAAGCGGCTGGACGGTTACATTGAGCTACGGGGAGATTGACGGAAACGGCAGGCAGAAGAATCCGGTGGTAACTACCGGCAAAAAAAATCTCTTCAAGTTACGCAGGAACTCGGTAGGCGCGAAGCTGGCATGTTCCAAATGCGACTTCTCGGACTCGTCCATGACCACCAATACCGGAGGTGCGAAGCTTATCAATGACGGACTGAAAGAGATGGGGCTGCTTACGCCTGCCCAGCGTTA
>NZ_JACOOD010000119.1:0-658 GCF_014287405.1 Bacteroides sp. NSJ-48
AAAGCTTTGATTTTAGCATTGAACGACTCCGCTGAAGCATTTGTCAATCGTTCTTCAAAATAATTTATGATGGTCGTACTATGGTTTGAAAACGTATCAAGTACCTTGTTGAACTCCATATAGTCAAACTTTTCCACTTCATTGTACCATCTTGCGAGATTTAGCCTTGCTTCATCGGGACTTGACTTCTTGTTGAAGATGTCTGTCAGTTTCATGCTAAGGCTGTATCCTTCCAGAAGCTTGGGAAATTTATCAAAGAGAATGGCAGCCCTAGTCTTTTGCTGTTCATTCCATTTGCTCCAGTGTTTCAGTATAATATGTTTGCTTCTGCTTACTATCTGTGGCAGGGTTTCTCCGTTCTCCATTCTTTCAGGTTCCCATTTCCCTATTCTCTCCCTTTCCGCCTTACTCTTTGTTTCTTTCTTCTTTTGGCGATGCTCCCTGATAGCCTGATTTTCCGCATCAAGTACTTTCCACCGATAGCGTATTCTTAACTGGTCAACAGCTTCAGACATGAGCTGCTGTACATGAAAACGGTCATTGATCAGCTTTGCGGCAGGAAACACCTTTCTGACTGTCAGCATCATGGCTGAAGATAAATCTGTAGTGACAGTCTTGACAGACAGCCGTTTCCGGTGCGGAAGCCTGCGCAAGATTC
>NZ_JACOOD010000120.1:0-642 GCF_014287405.1 Bacteroides sp. NSJ-48
AAAAAAGTAGCGTGCAATTCACACTACCTTCAAGCGATGGCTCTGGTAAAGCCTTTACGGAGAGTACGTGAATGCACGCTATGCGTAAGCATAGCATAAGCATCACGCAATCGTCTCCGTAGTTCCAATTTACCAGATTTTCGCTTGAAACGCCTTGCGGTCTTATCCTATATGTTGGCGGCGAAAAGCTCCTGCCAATCGCCGTTTTTCTCAAATGTTATGCAAAGATAGCCAAATTCAGTGAATTACAGGCTATGATTGCTTGAATTTATATTTAAGTCCATACTCTTCAAGTTTGCTGTATAGTGTTGTCCTGCCTATTCCGATCAGTTCGGCGGCGACACTCCGGTTGCCGTTTGCCTGTTTCAACGCACGCAATATCCGCTCCTTATCCTCCGCGTCATTGCGCAGGGCGAAGTTGACAGTAGAGGTCGGTTTCGTCACGGCAAGTTCCAGATGCTCTTTCATGACAACACCTTCCTGCGCCTGCAATACAGCACCCATAACTTTCTGCCGAAGTTCCCGCACGTTGCCCGGCCATGCGTGTGTCAGCAACGCTTTACGTGCTTCGGAACTGAACCCGCTCACGCTACACTCCAGCTCTCTGTTTGCCATATCACGGAAGAACTCTGCCAGCGGCAT
>NZ_JACOOD010000121.1:0-603 GCF_014287405.1 Bacteroides sp. NSJ-48
CCTTATTCAGGTGACTATAGCACTGAGGTTCCACCTCTTCCCATTCCGAACAGAGAAGTTAAGCTCAGTCACGCCGATGGTACTGCGTAACAGTGGGAGAGTAGGTAGTCGCCGTTTTTTTAGAGAGAAGCCCTTGTATCGGAAGATGCAGGGGCTTTCTTGTTTTCGGGCTATTTTGTCTGCCTTGCCTTGTTTTGCTTGCTTTTCTTTTCTTTGCTTGTTTTCTTGGGGTTAATAGATTTTTAGTGGGGATTATTCTTATACTTGTGAAGTATTTCTCTTTCTTTGCTTTTAGGATATTATATCGTATCACTCATACCCATATCACATCATATATCTGGCAAGCATCTCCTCTTATGTCTTTCTGTTCTTATGTCTAAAAAAATGCTCTGTCTTCTATGTGGAGAGAAGTTTTATTTATGTCTCTTTAAACAGGTTTTGAAATTTCCCTTTCCTTTCCCGTATCGAATGAGTATCATATGGAGTTGACGGGGATTTATTGGAGCGTCAATACCGTAACCATCTAAGTGGTTATCTCCATTGGGACCAACTTGTTCATGCAGAGGATTGGCTACTATTCGAAAAGAATATCGGTGCTTATCT
>NZ_JACOOD010000122.1:0-551 GCF_014287405.1 Bacteroides sp. NSJ-48
CCAGTTGAACCTACGCTTCCCTAATAAAATGTCTATGGTAAAAAGTTAAAAAATCCTCCCACTTTTGTTAGATATATTTTTTTGTGTAATTTTGTAATCGTTATGCGGCAGTAATAATATACATATTAATACGAGTTAGTAATCCTGTAGTTCTCATATGCTACGAGGAGGTATTAAAAGGTGCGTTTCGACAATGCATCTATTGTAGTATATTATTGCTTAATCCAAATGAATATTATAAATTTAGGAATTCTTGCTCACATTGATGCAGGAAAAACTTCCGTAACCGAGAATCTGCTGTTTGCCAGTGGAGCAACGGAAAAGTGCGGCCGTGTGGATAATGGTGACACCATAACGGACTCTATGGATATAGAGAAACGTAGAGGAATTACTGTCCGGGCTTCTACGACATCTATTATCTGGAATGGAGTGAAATGCAATATCATTGACACTCCGGGACACATGGATTTTATTGCGGAAGTGGAGCGGACATTCAAAATGCTTGATGGAGCAGTCCTCATCTTATCCGCAAAGGAAGGCATACAAGCGCA
>NZ_JACOOD010000123.1:0-536 GCF_014287405.1 Bacteroides sp. NSJ-48
CGCAGGAACATATTCAGTCCTTCCGCAAAGATCGCCCTTATGGTCCTGAAGGCATACACCGGATTCTCCGACAGGCAACTGGTGGAACATCTGAACGGGAACATACACTACCAGATTTTCTGTGGAATTATGATCCCCCCGTCCCTTCCCATAACCAACTTCAAGATAGTCAGTGCCATCCGTAATGAGATAGCATCCCGCCTTGACATTGATTCTTTCCAGGAGGTCCTGGCTTCACACTGGAAACCTTATCTTGATAACCTTCACGTCTGCATGACCGATGCCACATGCTATGAGAGCCACATGCGTTTTCCTACGGACATGAAACTTCTTTGGGAAAGCCTCGAATGGCTCTACAGGCATATATGCCGGCATTGCAGGGAGCTGGGCATAAGGCGTCCGCGCAACAAATACAGGAATGTGGCGGAATCCTATCTGTCCTACTGCAAGAAAAGAAAGAGGAGAGCTTCAAGGACAAGAATGCTTAAGCGCCGTATGATCAAGCTTCTTGAAAAGCTCCTCAGTCAAAGGGATGG
>NZ_JACOOD010000124.1:0-518 GCF_014287405.1 Bacteroides sp. NSJ-48
GTATCTCCATTAGCGAAAACAGGTGCATGATACATCTTTCCACAGGCCTTTGCATAAGCAATCTGAGTGGACTCTTCATCCAAAGCCTCCCAGCGAGCTTTTACACGCATCTCCTGCACTGCTTCATAAGCTAACTTCTGTACGTGAAAGCGATCGGTAACACGTTTGGCCGCAGGAAAACAGATGCGTGCAATCTGCTCCATGTTAGGAGCCATATCTAAAGTTATCTCGCGCACTTGGTAACGGCGGCGACGGGAGAGCTTAAGCAGGACAGAAGTGACCGTATGAACGTCCGTACCTTTAATGATAGCAATCATACTACCTTTACCACCGTGAGCGTCTTTATTGGTCAGTACAGTATAGAGTTCTCCACGCGAGAGGGCTACCTCATCAATACAGAGATAAGCACCGATATTCTTTTCGAATAGTAGCCAATCCTCTGCATGAACAAGTTGGTCCCAATGGAGATAACCACTTAGATGGTTACGGTATTGACGCTCCAATAAATCCCCGTCAAC
>NZ_JACOOD010000125.1:0-514 GCF_014287405.1 Bacteroides sp. NSJ-48
TCATACTCCGTCCGCAGCCAGTGACGAACCTGATGGGAAGCAATGGGCAAGACTTCCTGTACCCATTTGTCGAACGGTTTTAAAATGCCGTTTGAATCCAATAAAAGTCGTGCCATGTCATTCTGCATACGATGTACCTTGAATGCCGAGAATACGGCATTGTTCCGGAGTATGGCATTTCTGAAATCCTCGTCCGGAGCAATGGCCTTGGATTTGCTGAACCCGTCCTTTGCCGCCTTGTCCATCGTTGCCCATATTTCATTGAACAGGTTGATTTCGATTTCGGTTGCCGGATGAAAGTCCCTGCTGTATATGTTCAGCAAGGCACGCCGCAGCACCTCTTCGGAAAAGTCAAACTCCATGGAGATGTTGCCATTGTCAGCCGCATACAGTCTGTCGACTACCAGTCTAAAGCTGCCCCGTCTGCCGGGGCTTTCACGAAAAAACCTTTGAGCCAGTTCCGGAAGTTTCTTTTCTGTTTCGGTGTCGGTTCATCATCCCGTCCCTTATTCGC
>NZ_JACOOD010000126.1:0-502 GCF_014287405.1 Bacteroides sp. NSJ-48
CCGGATATCATATCCTATGGTTTTGGTGAGTATCGTACAATCCAAGACTATCCTATTCGTGGTCGCGCCACTTATCTCCATGTTCGTAAACGTAAATGGCTTGACAAGTCTTCCAATGAAATCTTCAGCTATGACTGGGATTTATCCGAATTTGACGGTACACGGCTCAATTCTGAGTTCGTCTCTTTTTTAAAAGAAGGAGATTGAATCTACTCCTATGAGCATCTGTGTGCTTGCGGAACGTTATGGCGTAAAAGGGCAGACTCTTCGTAAACAATACAAGGAGAAAATCAGTGATTACCGGAACTGGGATCAGCTCGAACATGCGCATGACTACCTCCTTTATCCTGAAAACATTGGAGAAACCCTTTCTTTGGATGAAACTTGCCTGAGCAATGGAGATGTTTATACGATTCTGACCAATAAAGCAGCTAAAGGTCGTAAGGGTGCTTTAGTTGCAATGGTTCGTGGAGTGGCCACAGATGCGGTAAGCGGAATCTTG
>NZ_JACOOD010000127.1:0-500 GCF_014287405.1 Bacteroides sp. NSJ-48
ACCACGCAGTCAAACTCTGCCGTGTTCAGAATGGAGAAATGCAGGGCTGTAGCACGTTCCGGAACGTCTGCTATCAGATACATGCCGGCTTCAAATTTCAAGCCGATGGTCGGCACCACAATACTCTTCAGGATGTTTCCCTCCGCATCAGCAAACACACTGCCGATAAGCCCTGTTCCTGGAACGCTCGGGAAGCGGACACGTCTGTAACCCGACACGTCCACTTTGCACACGGAATAAGCCTTGTCCGTCGTATAGGATTCCATCAGCGTGGGCTTGCCGCTCATGATCTTGCGTTCACCCAGCCAGCCGCCCTGTGTCTCCTTGATGGCATCCAGTGTCAGTACCGTCGCGTCCGGAATCGGGGGCATTTCGTCCTCCGGATAACTGCTGTAGCAGGCGTACTTCTTGTTGTTCAAATAATCGTTGATGCCTTTGCTCCAGTAAAACGGCTCATACATCATCCAGTCTCCCTCGCTGCCGTCCAGCTTCGCCACCGT